>CAIMNF010000024.1 GCA_903842755.1 Oligoflexia bacterium | reverse complement strand
TCGCGATCTTCGGGCTTATTGCCACCAATTTTCTTTCGATCTACTTGAGAAATGACTGCTAAATTAGGGCTACCAATTGCTAGTCCTTTTAGGTCAATATCGTAATAGTGACCGCTACCATCCACTTTGAGATGGTAGACGTAACCATTTAAGTCCTTGCCTCGATATACCTTGATGAGTGTCGCGGAAAGATTTGGCGAGTTTATTGCGATGCTAATAGAGTAGTGTGAAACGTCAAATCCTGCGACAGCATCTCCTCTGATCATGGCACGCAAAAGATCAAGCTCCGAAATCGACATTGAATCGTGTTTGGCGTTACCAAGGTTGTCTGCCGCATTTGGGTTGCTTGATAACAAATCATCTTTTGGCTTTAGATCGTAAATTGAATCCTTCTTTAAGTTAGGCTTATTTGAAATAATGAGCTGAGTTCTAGCAATACTTCCGTCAGAGAGTAAAAATGAAACATCAGCCGAACCCTCACTCATTCTAGGTTTCACAACGAGAACGCTATAGTCAGGTTCATCTGGATTTGCGGGACGAATTTCAAATCGATTTGCTTCTGTAATTGTCTTTACTTCAATGGGAAATCGAAAAATTGTTTCAACTCCAAAAGGAATTAAAATAGTTTCTTTGGCTTTTCCGTAATAAATATCTCTCGCTTGAGCCGAACCGGAGATAATGCTGGCGATTGCAAACAGGATGCTGGTGAGGGCGAATCTGTTATTTGGAATCATTTTCCACCTCCAATGCTATTTTTCGTTCTAAACGCATTCGAATCTTGGCTAGTCAGTTTTGTAATTTCTAAAAACCAACGTTTTCCTGCTTGTGGTGGAATCAATCTTAAAACCATTTCAACAACTACGTCGTTAGAACCCAGGTGCTCACCATTAGCATAGGTGTCTTTTTTACAAATTGCGGTGATTTGGTAAAACCCATTATTATTGGAGCGCACTTCTTTTTCCATCACAGACAATATTTGAGAAATATTTTCATCCTTGACTTTTGCTTTCCATGATTGTGCTTCTAATTCAAATTGAACTTTTAGCTCTGGGCTCATGTTTTCAGCGAGTCGTGAATATTGTTCGGTAATGTTGGGAGCGCTGTAGGTTCCAAACATTTGTAAGAAATCCATTGCTGCATTGAAAACATGGGAATCGGGTACCCTTTGAGGTGAAACTGGTGTGAAGTCTTGAACCCCAGGTGCAAGTATGTATTCTTTCGAGCGGAGCTTTGAGTAGAGTGTGGATACTTCAATTCTTGAACTTATGAATAAAATGAGGAATGCGCCCACAACCAAAGCGAGTGCAAATTGGAGTGAAAGTTTTTCTCTGAGCAAAGCCGCTTTATAGCAGATAAATTTTGGTAGTACTTTTAAATCAACTCCCTCTATTACATGGGATGGAGGCGCTTGAAGTTTTGCTGCTTCAATGCCTTTTTCAATTGGTCCGATTAAATTTATCTGAAGGCTTTTGCCCATTTTCTCATTAAAGCTTGTAAACTTTGTTTTAAGATCGTCACCGAAGTAGGTAAGTTTGTTTTTTATTGCTACGCTGTTCATTGTGTTCCTTTCAATCTGACATTTTTCTGTTGCCCGGATTGACGAGTCCGGGAAGTTTCATTCCGAAACGGCTGTAAGGGTAGTG
>CAIMNF010000023.1 GCA_903842755.1 Oligoflexia bacterium | reverse complement strand
TTTCCGAAGTGCTGTCATCCCTAACCTGTGTCACCGTTACCCCACCTTCCTGATCTCTATTTTAAACGGTTTAAATATAAAAAATGCTAAACTCGCGTTAATCCGACAAAAAAGCTTTGGTATATTACATCCCTTCGCGTTAACATAGATAAAGGGGACAAGAGTGTTCCTTTTTTCGGGGGAATTATGAAAGTTTTTTTAGCAATTTTATGCTTTACAGTTTGGAATAGTGCATACGCTGGATCATGTTTTAGTGACGCTGACTGCCATGCGGTAGCAGCGAAAAATGTAGTTGCAGATACTAGTGGAGCCCCTTCGCCATCTGAAGAAATTACTGGCGATAAGAAAACCATTACCCAAAACGACAACCAGCCCAAGCGCCGTTCGGGCAGCGAATGCTCCGCCAGCTTCGACAAAAAGAACAAAGACGGCGAATACGCCACCGGCGATTACTGCGGCCAAGATAAGTCCATTACCCAAGCGGTAAACATGGGCGTAGACGCCTCCAAAAAGACAAGCGAAGCGATCACCACTATGTCGGTACAAATGAGCGGCCAAAGCCACTTACAAAGCTTGGAAGGCAAAGGCAGCGCCGCCACTCAAAAAGATATTTTGAATGAAGAAGCACAAGCAGTTGATGATTCCGCGAAGGCGCTGAATGCGGAATCGTGGACGACCTCGACACTTGGAGTGATGCAGCTTACGGCTGGAGCGATGCATATGGCTTCGATTCATAAAGTTAAAAATGGTGCGACTACGGCAAGTAGCGCAGACTTTCAAAGTTACTGCGCTAGAGGATTAGGTACTATAGCAGACGAGGATCAAGTAACAGAACAATGCCTTTCACCAACCAAGAATTCGGATGGAAGCTACTATACAAAATCTGCTGGAACCGATAGTAAAATAGGAAAGGCAATCGCAGACTATAATGCAACCCATACTAATTTAGTCAAAGCTAAAAACAATTTGTTAAGAGCTGGCGATTTAGGCGATATTTACGACGCAAGTAAAACACCTGCAGACGCGAAAACTGCAATTAAAAACTTGGGTGACCTTAGTCCAAGCCAAGGTGATCCTAACGCAAGGATATGCAAAACTAGCGTGGAGTGTAAAAGTTATGCTCGCCACCATGCGGATGACATTCAAAATCTAACCGCTGAACTTCAAAATAAGGAAAAGGAAATCACCAAACAAACTAGCGACTATCAGGCTGCGATAGACAACATCACTAAAAACCGCAACGACGAAGTTAAAGCCCAACAAACTCTAGCCGCCCAACAAGCCATGCTAGGCGCCCAAACTTTAGCCACAGCCGCCGAGCAAGAGCTCGCCGCCAAAAACGCGCACGACGCGGCCGACCGCTTGAAACAAGAAACAACTGCGTGGACGAATCAAGGTGGTGGCGGCTACAATCTCACCCCCGGCGTCCAAAATAACACCAACAATACAGGAAACGGCCAACTTGCGGGCGGTCCTGCAACTTCGGACGCCATCACCGCAGGAACTCCTCCACCAAACAGCGTGGGGAGCAATCTGGGTGGTGCCGCAGGTTTTAATCCAAACTTAACCGATCCAAATGCAGCAGCAGGTCCAGCAGCGGCCGCGTTCGTGCCTGGACAAGGGCCTGGTGGGGGTGGCGGAGGTTCTGGCGGCGGCATGGGTGCTGCGGGTGGAACAACGGCATCTAAAGAAGATAACGCTGCAATGACCGCAGGCAATGGCCCAACCGCAAAAAGCCAAGCAGGTGGATCGTATGCCACGACCGATGGCGGTGGCGGCTACAACAAAGGCAGCCGTTATGGAAGCGGCGGTAGCGGAAGCGTAGGATCAGACCCTAACTTTTCGGACATGTTAAAGGCCTTTTTACCAGGCGGTAAAGGCAAAGACGGCGCGGGTGACGCCAATGCCGGCGGTTACAACAGTGCCGACCGCATGCCTGCCACCGGCGGCGATACCGCAGCGGTGCTAGGCAAAAACCAAAACATCTTTAATGAAATTCACAGCCGGTATATTAAGAAGACGAATGAAGGGGCGATTTCGATTTAGGGTTAAACGTATACCGCTCCCCTACCACTGATACTCAATTACCTCTGAATACGTTAGCCCTGGGCAAATGTCCCAATACCAAAAAAGTCCTTTTTCAATTCGTTTGGAGCCGTATTTCTGAATAAACGCTTTGGTCCGCGTGAGAATCACTTGGTCCAAATTTTCCGCATCGGCATATAAAACACGTGAAGTTTGAATCCAATCTAAATAGAGCGGATTAAATTTTAGCGCTTGGCGCTTGGATTTTAATTTGATCGACGGGGCCCACTCAAAGCCCGCGGCTTTGGCTACTGCTAAAAAAGGACGCAATTCATTTTCTGCATCATCCATAAATTGAAAGAGCATTTCCTTTGCTAAATCGTTTTCCAGGATCACAAATAAATCGATATCCGTCTTAACCTTCAAATTTTTTACGGTAGAGCCAAAAAGAATTACACACTTTAAACTTTGCCCGAACTTTTTTTGGGTTAGCTTGACGAACTGTTGAACGCAATTTTCAAAAAGCTCTTCCTTGGTGTTCATGATAGGATAGAGGATGAGGGATATTTTTAAGGCTGTCAAATTGCACGAAATTCTACAAAAACCGATGTGTCGAGGCTGACCCACTTCCCCCACGACACCCCCCCTTTTTCAAAAAGTAAACTCCAATCCTTAATAATTGACAAAAACGCTTTATATTTATTACACACCTACGCTATACTAAAAGAAGGGCACGTACCTGCCTAATCGTTTTGTGATCGGGGGAAACATGATCGTTCGGAAAATATTCAAGTTCGTCCTAATTCATGCGCTGTGCTTTGGTTTAGCGCTCAATCCGGCCTTTATGCCCCTGGCCCACGCCAGTCAGGGCGACGACGACTATAATTCCGCCTGCGGCGGCGACATGAATAAAAAAACCGATACGGTGAAGAGTCAGTGTGCGCAGGCGTTGATTGCGAAAAACACGAGAAATGAAAATCGGATTACGCTTGGAATTACGGCCGCGGCGTTGGTGGCGGTTGGGGTGCTGGCGATTGTAGAAAAGACCGGATATGGATCAGCGGCTGCTGCAAATGCCTGCCAAATCATTTCACTTGCTGTACCTGCGGTTGATATGGCTGCTGACATAGTGACTGGGATTCAAAATGGGAATGCTGCTTCAGCTGCTGCTAGCAGCATGACGACACTTGCTACTTCGGCGATGTCGCTGCAGAATTTTCAGATGTTTAGTCAAACAGGGTGCACTACAATAGTAAAAACAGGTGGCACCAATCCAGGTGAAGATTTATATGATGGTGAGGGAAAAGACGTCTCGATTAAACCAACTGAAACAAAAACATTAACAGACAAAGGCGCAGCCCAAAAAAAACAGGAAGTCAAAGCCTGCACCGGCGCCGTGATCAGCCTAGGCATTGCCACCGGTATGCGCGGATTAAGTCTTTCCGTCGCGGCCGCAGCTTTTAACGACGCTGCAAAAATCGCAAGCACTTTAGCAAAAGATCCAGGTAATCAAGTTCAAGTTGGCCCCGGCACTTACAGCTTAGCGGGCAGCAACTCCGGTTCAAACGGCTCGACATCGGGGAGCACGTCGGGCGGCGGCTCCGGCCCCGCCACTCCTACGGACGTTACGGATGCATGTGCAAACGCTACGGCAGGCAGTTATTTAAGTTGCGTGGCTGTTCACTCACCTGACATTCAAAAAATGACCGCCGACCCTGGACTCGGCAAAGCCATTAGCAGCTTGACCGGAAAGAGTATGGACGATTTCGCGCGAAACATTCCGTCTGAGCCGGGTGCAGTTGCGGGCTATGTAGCGAGTAGCATGGGCTTAGACGCTGCCGGAGCTACTTCGTTAGCGGATACAGCGGACCAATTCCAAAAAGCCATCACCGCGGCCACCGGCTCGGCGAACTACACGCCATCAAGCTACGCCAGCAAAGCAGCAGCCACCCGCAAAAAAGACGTAAGCGACGACGTCGACTTCAACAAACTCATGGCCGACATGATGAAAAATCTGAACAAAGATAAAGACAAAAAAGAGGGCGAAAAAGCGCCCGATAAAAACGAGCAAGCCATGCGCGTGATGGAGCTTTTGCCCGCCGATAAAATTGCGCAAAGCCGGGACATTAGCATCTTTTTGCGCGTGGGTTTTCGGTACCGCAAAAGCCTAGATAAAGTGGATTCGCTGAACTGGGCCGTCCCACAAAACGCAGCCGGTGCTCCGCAAGTCAGTGCAAGCAATAGCGGCGGCGCACTAAACGGCGCGAATATCTCTAACGGCAATATGAATTCCATGAATTCAGCCGCTAGCCGAAACCCGGCGCAAACTCAAACCCGGTAAAAAAATAAACTCAATTCGAACCTCAACCCTAACCTCAGCCAAAGAAAGTGAGCCGCTCCCATGTCCACCCCTGCAAAAAAATACAAAGGCGATGTCAATCAACTGATCGACCAAGTTCTTGAAACCGGCAAGCCGGCCGAGATTACTCGCAACGGAAAAACCCTGCGCCTGGTGGTGGTCAATGAAAGTCCTAGCGTTTTGACTGAAAAAACAGGTAAAATCAACCGATTTAAAGCGACCGAATGTTCGGTGTTGGGGGATGTGGAGTTTTTGTTGGATTAGTACGTTTGCGTACGGTGGCCCCCAACAGCGCCGATCGCCGCCCGGATTTTTTCGGCGCCGAAAATTCGCTGCGCCTCGAATTGGTTGTGGGCCCGGCACAAGCAGCGTAAATTTTCTAACGTAGACTGACCACCCAACGCGACGGGCACGAGATGATCCAGCTGAACAGCAAACCGCGAGCCGCAGACCTTGCCCGTGATGGAATTTTTAAATACACACTTCCCTTGATCGCGCGCAAGTACCTGGCGCTTAAGATGGGCTGGAATAAAGCGGGGGTTTTTAGCTCCATCCGCTGTTGCGTTGGTCGTCACTTTAGCTCCATCCGCTGTTGCGTTGTTCGTCGTTACTGGCGTTTCATCTTTTAAATTTTGCCTGCTTTTTTCCTTCTGTTTTAGGGCCAAGTCCAACAAGCGCTCAAACACTTCGGCGTAGTTGATTGCTGTTTGCCCGTTAGCGTCAAGTTCCTTAAAGCGAGTAAGCTTTTCGACGACCTGTTCGCTGATTACAAATTTTATTTCCACCTGATGAGGGGTGATTTGCCTTGTTTTTTCGCGGCTGCTGAATTCGGGCGCGAGCTGTGCAAAGTACCGTTCGGTTTCGCGCGCGGATTTACTGGCTATTTGATTTAGGATTTCAACTTTTTGCGGGAGCGTAAGAGGCGCTGCCGCAACCGCTGCGGACTGCTTGCGCTCATGCCGAAAATATTCCTGCGCCAATGTTACTTGGGTAAGCTTTAGCTGGCCGGAATCCAACTTTGATTCCAACGCGGGAATTTCGCGTAGCAAGCGCATGGCGGCAATCCGCCGATAAGCTTGGCTTTCGGAATAAGCTAAAACGGCCACGCAGTATTCAAAAAGCGATGGGTAGCCTTGCTCTAAAAAAAGCTTCCGTTCGTCCACTTCCTTAAGGTGCCAAAGGATTTGCGTGAGCAACGTGCGCTCCTGATTGACTAAGTTTTTTAACGACTGAATTAACTGATCGGAACTTAAAGTTTTGAGATTGGTTTGCATTGAATCCTTCTTATCACAGGATTTTTGATGTCATTAAACGCACGACGGGACTGCGAGCAGCGTGTAAAATTAAAAAATGGTTTTAAAATTATTTTAAGAGCGATCGGCGCTTCAGAAGTAATTGGGAACGCTAAGCGGGGATTTTAGCGTAAGTCCGCGATTTTTCGCTCATTTAGAATAAAAAACTGTCAAATAAAAAATCACAAAAATTAATCACAAAATGATTACACCAAGACGAAATTTTCGGCGCCGAAAAAACCGCACTCCTGTTAGTACAAAACAAGAGCGACAAAATCCGAAAGGCCGCACCCAAGACACCAATTATCCGACTAAAACGACTGCCGCGCAACCAACAACCAACAACCAACAACCAACAACCAACAACCAACAACCAACAACCAACA
>CAIMNF010000022.1 GCA_903842755.1 Oligoflexia bacterium | reverse complement strand
CGCAATCCCAGCGGTAAGCGAGTCCGTAGTCAGTGATTTAAGCTACACGCCGCTTCGGGATCCGCTCTTAAACCTGATTCAGACCGAAATGCCTAATTTGGCGGGAATCCTTAATCAGCTCGGTTATATGGAAGGCGAAAAACAGTTAGAACGCGCAAGAGGAGCCTTCGACCATGCAAGATGAAATTTACTCCGAGCCGCATGTGGTGTTTGAATTTACGCGAATGAGTCATGAAGGCGAATTGCTGCTTTCAGTAATCAATTCCTTGGTGCAATACGCGTTGAATAAGGGCGTTTATTATTTTAAGGTGGATTCCGCAGCCATTTCGAACTGGACCGGTGTTGAGCTTTCGATGGTGCCTGATATTTTAGAGGATCTTGAAGAACAACAGTCCATCCGCAAAGCGGTCCTTCGGGTTCAGCATGGGAACATTTACGAATGGCTGATTGAGATTCCGTTTATGAAGGAATATTTTCAAGGGGTCGCGGTTGCGCCCGTAGAGAAGAACCAGGTCCCTTCTGCATCGGTAAAAAGCATCAACGCGTTAATTGAGTCCTACTCCCTTAAGCAATTAGCGGTGGCAAAAGAGCTCGAAATTAAGCTAATTCAGGAAACACTCGACCTCCAACTTGAGTCAGATGTGCGCTCTGGTCGAGCGCTTGAGCTCTTAAAACTATTAATTTTGCAAAAAAGCCGCTTGATTGAAGCTCAAGCAATAGTGAAGGCTCAAACGGAACAAGAAGTCCCTCCAGCTGCGTCGATTTTGGAACCGCTTCGTCGCTTTTCAAGCCAAGTGAAAGCGCGCGTAATGACGAGTGTTTCTAGATCAAAAGCATTCCTCAAATCCACTTCCCGGGTCCTCGCTTGGGGAATTGGTGTAGGAATCGTATTTACCATTGGAATGGTTGCCCATCGGGGATTTTTTAGTGCGGAATCAGCGGGGCCTGTGCTCATGGAGCCGGTTCAAATCAATACGGACGAAGTGTTTGACGAGAATGGCTTAAGTTCACAAGGGAAAGTAAAGCTTCAAGAAATTGCGCGACGATGGGTGAATGTCCTGAATCAAACACCAAAGAATTTGGTCATCAAGGTCACCGTACATGCCAGTCCACGGGGCCGATTTAAAGAACTGCTCAATGGAGATGGAACAGTGATGGCCTCTGAAAAGGAAAATTTAGCCTATTTGGTAAGCGTGAAGAAAACACAAGAACAAGCGAACCTGATTGCACGCTTTTGGTTGGGTGAAGAATGGGGCGCTGACATTAATAAAAATAATTTAAAGGAAAGGGTTCAGGTCGTAGGAGTCGGGTTTGAAGATCCGATTTTTGCCGGCCTACCGTCGCAGACAAAAAGCGACGACGCCTGTGCACCTTATGATTGTGTCGCCTCACACCGAGTTGAAATAAGGACCGAGTTCCGTTAATTTTGTATTCTCTAAGACTTCATTATTCGATAGGGTAGAGAACATGTCTTTGCAAAAAAACGTCCTGGGAACGACTCTTCGAACCTGTTGTAAAAAGCCCCTGACTGGTTTTTTTAGAAATGGTTTATGCGAAACGGACGAAGAAGATGTCGGATCCCATACGGTGTGTATCCAGGCAACTGCCGAATTTTTAGAGTTTTCAAAAGCAGTCGGCAACGATTTGAGTACCCCTAATTTACTTTTTGGTTTTGAAGGAGTGAAGCCCGGGGATTGTTGGTGCTTGTGTTTATCACGGTGGAAGCAAGCCTTTGATGAGGGAAAAGCGCCCAAAATAAAGTTAGAGTCTTGCAATGTCGAAGTTTTAAAGTTAGTTCCCCTTGAAATTTTAAAGCAATATGCGCTTTAAGCTGGTTCGCCTATCGCCTATCGCCTATCGCAAAGAGCGGTAGGCCTCGTTTTGGTACCGCCGTTCCATTCAAAATTTTACAAAATGTAAATGACGTCGTTAATTTTGTGAGTTTCCGTCGTTAAGAGAATAATGTCATCCGCACTTGCGGCCAAGTATTCATAAGTTAACGAAACATGTTTACCAGAGGCGCTGGACTTCTCGCCCATGCGGGATAAGCCAATAAATTTTTTTTCGAACTCCACGACCGAACTTCTAAAAATGGGAGAATCTTTGCCAATGAATTTGTGAGGATAGGTGCAGGGAAACTGATAGGTGTCGTTTAGTAAGTCACGGAATTTTTGAAAAGGGTCAGGATTTTTATCCATGGAGCGATTCTTGTTGAAATTTGACTTTAAATCAACGCCAAAATCCATCAAGATTAGGCCTATGACAAAATTTAACACAATTTTAGATACGATTGGAAATACTCCGCTCATTGAATTTCAGCGCCTTACGGTCGGGCTAAAAGCAAAGGTTCTTTTTAAACTAGAATTCTTCAATCCGCTCAGCTCAGTAAAAGATCGTATTGCGTTTAGCATGATTCAGGAGGCAGAAAAGAAAGGTCAACTGAAGCCAGGAATGAGAGTGATCGAGCCCACTTCCGGAAATACGGGCATCGGCTTGGCATTTATTTGTGCGGCAAAAGGGTATCCGATCACCTTGGTCATGCCAGAGACGATGTCCTTAGAACGAAGGATGCTTCTTTTGATGTTGGGCGCGGACTTGGTGCTGACCCCCGGTGCAAATGGAATGAAGGGAGCGATTGGCAAAGCAATGGAGCTTTTTTCCCAAACCGAAAACGCGTACATGCCCAAGCAATTCGAAAATGGCGATAATCCCCAAATTCATTATCAAACAACGGGGCCTGAAATTTGGAATGATACGCAAGGAAAAGTGGACCGGGTGATTGCCGGGGTAGGAACAGGCGGAACATTGTCCGGTGTTGGGCGCTACCTGAAGGAACAAAAGGCATCGATCAAAATGATCGCAGTCGAGCCAGTCGAATCACCCGTCATTTCGGGCGGAGCACCGGGACCCCATAAAATTCAAGGAATTGGCGCGGGTTTTATTCCGAAGAATTTAGATACTTCCTTAGTGGCCGAAGTCGAAAAAGTCAGCAGTGTAGAAGCGATTGAAATGTCAAAACGCGTGATCCGCGAAGAAGGGGTGCCGATTGGCATAAGTTCGGGAGCTGCGGTAGTCGCTGCCTTGCGGCAGGCGCAAAAGCCGGAGTGTGCCGGCCAAACCATCGTCGTCATTTTGGCAAGCAGTACGGAGCGGTATTTGTCCTCGCTCTTGGGCGAAGAGGCGAAAACCAAAGCCCAAGCGTTGGTCACTCAAAGTGTCTCAGACGAATGGCTGAAGCGAAGTACGCAATGACCTTGAAGTGGACAAAATTTGTGCTCGGGGTAGGGATTTGTTCAGCGGCATGGGCTTCGCCTCATGGTGTTTTTTATGGAACTGATTCTGGGAAGCTCGCTGGAGTAAAGTTGTATTCAAGCGCTCAAATTCAAGACGGGAGTTCGGCCATTCCTTTGACTCGTTTTGGTGCAGGCTTACGGGAAAAGAAAGTCGTATTTATTTGGGCCAAAGTGTATGTGGCGCAGATGTATTCTTCTTTCGAACTTAAAAAAGTACCAGAGCAGGTCCAGGATTTGGTTACCAAACTACCGATCGCAATTGCCCTGAGTTTCGTAAGGACAGTAGATGCGGGGAAGATCTCGACCGCGTTCTTAGAATCATTTGAGGCAAATCAGGTCGCCGTTTCGCGTCCCCCTTACTCTAGCTTTTTAGAGCAATTGAAGACCATGGGGGAAGTTAAAGAAGGGCAAACCCTGTGGTTGATCTTGCAAAATGTTGGGGAAAAAGAACAAGTCACGGTAGAACGGGATGGGCGGGAGATCTTGCAAGTGACTGGCGATAAAAAAGATCGGCTCATTTTTTCGATGCTTTCGATTTGGCTTGGGGTGCCTGCAGATTCCGGCCTTGAAAAGTTAAAGCGGCAAATTTTCGAGCAAGTTCGCTAACGCGTTTAAAGATCGGGAGCTAGGATTTATGTTAGCCCTAGCTCCCTTGTTCTTCTCTCACTAACGGTGCTTAATCTAGAAGTGAATTCCAAATGTCGGAAAGAGAAGAAAACCTCCTGCAAGCGTTCCAATGGCTAATTCCGCATAAAACGGGCGCTGATTGAAATCAATTCCAGGTCGAAGTACAAAATGAAATTTTAAGTCGGTCGATGAAGGAGTGGTATAAGTAAAGCCAAGAGCACTCGTCGATGTTCCAACATGGGTCAGGTCTATTCCGATGGCTAACCCCAAATAGGGTTTTAATTCGGGGAGTGTGGGCGCAACAAACGAGTAAAAACCAGTTGCTGCCAAGGGAATGGCCCAAAAGGAAGAGTTTGTGGTGGAGAAATCGTAAAAACCGGTTTCCGCACCTAAGCGAAGGTTTAGTGATCCTACCGTTGAGGGAACGGTGCCTTCAAAGCCAAGTCCTAGTCCAAAGCTCCCATCGTCCATTCCTAATCCCGCTTTTGCTCCCCACTGAATGTTGGTTTGAGCAGGGCTTAGCAGTGGGGCAAGCGTGAGGAGAAGAAAAAACAATAAAGTGCGCGGGGTAAAAAAATGGGAGGGGAGGGGTAATGTCATTTCGAAACTCACCTTAGCGAATCCAAAACGAAAGATCTACTCAATCCTTCAATCCAAACGTTTTTTTGGCGCGAATGCTCACCCCCCATAATAAATATTTTTGATTTAGAAATGCTCAGCTGCGTGGAGAGCCAATCCATCAAGGCGCGGTTCGCTGCTCCTTCGGAGGGGGGCGCCTGCACCGAAATTTTGAGTCGTACCGGATTTGTACCAAAGGGGCCACGGAGGATGGTTTTCGAGGCTCCCGGCTGAAGGTAAATAAACAGCAAAACCCCCCTTTTTCCGCTATTTTCAGTTTCTTTAACCCAGTCCATTTATTTAGTCGCTTTCTTAAAATAAGGATTGCGAAAAAGAGGAAAATCCGCTATTAAATATTGAAACAAAACACACACTTCCGCAATTAACGTGGTGTTTGCGCTTTTCTGGACTCCTACTGGACTTACTGAGTAAAAGTAAAAAGAGAAAAAAAGGAAAAACAGAAGAGCGTAAATTTTGGAAGTGGAGGAAAAACCGCGGGACTCACTCCAAGCCTTAAATTGCCTTTGAATGATTCCTGCTTTACGCGCTCTTCAACTGAAAGAAGCGTGAAAGGAATACGCAGTCATGCCTACAATTACAATGAAAGAAATGCTCGAAGCCGGTGTCCATTTTGGTCATCAAACCAATCACTGGAACCCTAAAATGAAGCCGTATGTGTACGGTGCTCGAAACGGAATTTATATTGTTGATCTTCAACAAACGGTAGAGCGTGCCCGAAAAGCCGCCGATTTCGTAAAAGGAATTGTAGCCGATGGAAAGAAAGTGATCTTCGTTGGTACAAAAAAACAAGCCAAGGAAGTCGTACAAGCCGAAGCGATTCGTTGTGGCATGTATTACGTCACCGAGCGTTGGTTAGGTGGGATGCTAACGAATTTCCAAACTGTAAAAGCGTCCATTGATCGTTTGAAAAAACTGGATGCTCTAAAAGTTTCAGAACAATGGAACGATTATACAAAGAAAGAGCAATCTGGGTTTGATCGCGAATTGGGAAAATTGAAAAAAGCACTTGGCGGTATTCAAGATATGAAAAAGTTGCCAGGCGCAATTTTTATTGTCGACACGACGAAGGAACACATCGCGATTCAAGAAGCAAAGCGCCTTCACATTCCCACGATCGCCGTGGTTGATACGAATTGTGATCCAACAGGGATTAATTTTATTATTCCAGGAAATGATGACGCGTTTAGAAGTGTCAGCTTATTTGCAAAATTAATTGCCGATGCGTGCATTGAGGGACAACAAGTGTTCCAAGAGAAGCTTCGTGCGACGGGTGGTGCTTTAAGTGAAAAGGATGATATTTCTTCTGAGAAGAAGGTTTCTCGCTTTGAAGGGGATATCGATCTAAAGGGTGTTGACGCTGCCGACTTAGAAGCAATGGAAGCGACTCCTACCGAAGAAGAAGCTGCGGCTGCTGCGGCTGCCGCAGATGCGAAGAAAATAAACTAACCAAAAGGAGCAACATTTTATGACAATTACCGCAGAACAAGTTGCAAAACTGCGCGAACGCACAGGTGCTGGGATGATGGATTGCAAAAAGGCCCTGACTGAAAATTCAGGTGACTTTGAAAAGGCAATCGATTACTTGCGAAAAAAGGGAATGGCCAATGCCTCAAAAAAGGCGGGTCGTACCGCGAAGGATGGAGCAGTCTATTCGTTGATTGACGTTCAAAATAAAGCGGCAGTCCTCGTTGAAGTGAATTGTGAAACGGACTTTGTTGCCAAAAATGAAGGCTTCCAAAAGTTTGTAAGTGCAATTGCCCATCATATTGCGAAGGCAAATCCGGAAAACCCTAGCGCATTGTTAAGTCAAAAGCTGGTCAGTGATTCCTCGAAGACTGTAGAAGAATTTGTCAAAGAGGCTATCGCGACTATGGGTGAAAATATGTTGGTCCGTCGCTTTGTGAGAATTCCTTTAGCAGAAGGCAAAGATGTAAAAAGCTACATCCATATGGGTGGCAAGGTTGGAGTTCTGGTGGAAGTTGCGATCGAGAATGCAGCGAAGGCTTCTCAGGAGCCGTTCCATGGATTTATTCGCGACCTGACAATGCATGTTGCTGCCACGAACGCCTTGTATCTTGCTCCGAAAGATGTGCCCGCTGCAGTCGTTGAAAAAGAAAAAGAGATTGCATTAGCTCAACTGCAAGGACAAAACAAGCCTGCCGATGTTTTGGAAAAAATTGCGTCTGGAAAAATCAACAAGTATTACGAAGATACGTGTTTACTGAAACAAAAGTTCATTAAAGACGATAAGAAAACGGTAGAAGCGCTGACCGCAGAAATTGGCAAATCAATTGGGGAAGCAATTCAAATTAACCAGTTCGCCAAGTTTGTATTAGGCGAAGGGGTAGAAGCCGCGGCCGAAGAAACTCAGCATTAATTTAATAAAGGCCTCGTGAGGGATCACGGGGCTTTTTTTTGATCTAAAAAAGAGCGATCGTCAGAGATGAGGCAAGGAAACGAATGGTAAAACGCGAGCACTACAAACGGGTTCTGTTGAAAATTTCAGGGGAAGCTTTAGCGGGGGGTGAAGGCTATGGGATCGATACCGACGTCCTCGAAATCGTTGCAAATGAAATCAAAGAAGTAAGAGATTCTGGGGTCGAGATTGCTGTTGTCGTAGGTGGTGGAAATATTTTTCGGGGTGTAAAGGGTGCCACCAAAGGAATGGATCGGGCGACGGCAGATTACATGGGAATGCTCGCCACGGTGCTAAACTGCTTAGCCCTTCAAGACTCTTTAGAGCGTAAAAAGGTTTTTACCCGTGTGCAATCCGCGATTGAAATGCGTGCATTGGCCGAACCTTATATTCGGAGAAAGGCCATTCGGCACTTAGAAAAGGGGCGCGTGGTTATTTTTGCAGCGGGGGTAGGAAGTCCATATTTTACGACCGATACCACAGCTGCTTTGCGGGCAATGGAAATGAATTGCCAAGTTCTTTTAAAGGCAACAAAAGTGGACGGGGTGTATACGGATGATCCCAAAACGAACGCAGCTGCAACCCGTTTTGATCAAATCTCGTATTTAGAAGTTTTACAAAAAGGGTTGAAAGTAATGGATTCGACCGCGATTTCGCTTTGTATGGATAATAAACTTCCGATCGTCGTTTTTAATTTGAATGAAAACGGCGCACTAAAACGAGTCATTCATGGCGAAACCTTGGGGACTTTGGTCCACTCGTAGGTTAAACGTGGTTAATAATTAAAGTTAAATTGACCGAAAAAAAGGAGAAAATATGTCGACAGTCGTCAATCAATTATCTGCAGTGATGGATAAGAGCATTCAAGCGCTTCAGAAGGACCTCTTAAAGGTAAGAACAGGGCGCGCGTCCACCGCGTTGATCGATCATGTCCATGTGGATTATTACGGTTCGAAGACTCCGATTAGCCAGGTTGCAAATATGACGACTCCGGATGCGCGGACGATTCAAATTGTAGCTTGGGAGCCTGCAATGCTTTCTGCAATCGAAAAGGCAATTTTAGAAGCCAATGTAGGATTTACTCCACAAAATGATGGAAAAGTAATTCGGTTAACGATGCCCCCTTTGACCGAAGATCGTCGTAAAGAAATGGTCAAAATGATCAAAAAAATGGGCGAGGACATTAAAATTGCCCTTCGAAATGCACGACGTGACTCGAATGAAGACGTGAAGAAGCAGGAAAAAGACAAAGCGCTTTCTACGGACGAGGCAAAGAAGCTCCAAGAGCAAATTCAAAAAAAGACCGACGATAAAGTTGCCGAAGTAGATAAGATCATCGGCGCCAAAGAAAAAGAAATCATGACGCTCTAGTGAGGGGCAGGTCATGATCCCGCAGCATGTCGCGATTATTATGGATGGAAATGGGAGATGGGCCAAGATGCGGGGTAGGCCTCGTTTCTTTGGACATATTCGGGGCTCGGCCCAGGTCCGAGAGATTGTTCGCGAGGCGAAAAGGCAGGGGATTAAGGCGCTGACTTTATATGCGTTTTCGACTGAAAATTGGAAGCGTCCTGAAGACGAGCTGACCGTGATCTGGAAGTTACTTCGGAAATACATCCGACGTGAAGTGAAAGAATTGGACCAAAATAAAGTAAAACTACATGTCATTGGCGAAATTGGTCGCATTCCAGAAGGGGCACGAGCAGAGTTGCTCCAGGCGGTAGAGAAGCTCAGTGTTCATGAAGAATTTCATTTAACGTTTGCGCTTTCGTACGGATCGCGGACCGAATGGGTGAGTGCTGCAAAGCAAATGGCGGAAGACTGTAAACTGGGCAAGCTGCAACCGCAGGACATCAGTGAATCCGTGATTGATCAGTATCTTTGGACCTCGTGTTTGGGAAGGCTTTCTGATGTAGATTTGGTGATTCGAACCAGTGGTGAGCTCCGCATGAGTAATTTTTTATTGTGGCAGGCCTGTTACGCGGAATTTGATTTCCCCCAAACCTTATGGCCGGATTATACTGTTGAAGAGTTTCGGAAATCATTAGAACGTTACCAGACCAGAGAGCGACGGCTTGGGGGGCTCACAAAGTGAATCAAAATTTAAAACTTCGGATTATTACGGCGTTAACCGGTCTTCCCGTTATTCTAGGATTGCTGATTTATGGAGGTGTTGCGGGAGTAACTTTTTTTGCATGGGTGATCTCCACTGCTATGCTCTATGAGTTTTGTAGTTTTACCTTTACGTTGCCGGACGCGAAAATGAAAACCCTCATGGTTTTGGTTTTCAACACCCTCATTTTTGGGTTGAACTTGGCGCTAGGCATTGGGCTCAGTCACGCATTTTTGGGGCTAGTGCCACTTCTTTTCTTTTTTACGATTTTTATGTTTAAAGTGCCTGCACTTCGACTGATGACGATCGATCAAGATCAAAACGTAGTCCTTCAAAAGCACATCCATGAGCTTATGGCGATTTGTTTTGGCTTTACTTACTGTGGCTGGTTGCCGCTATTAATGGTCAAAATCAGGGAACATCAAAATGGAATGCACTGGGTCCTCCTTACCCTTCTCATTGTCTGGGCCACCGACACGGGCGCCTATTTTGCAGGACGATTTTTAGGCAAAAAGCTATTGTTTCCAACCGTAAGCCCTAAGAAAACCTGGTCTGGGGCCTTTGGGGGAACCGTTGTTGCTGTTGGGGTTACGCTTCTGTATGGCCATTTTTTTATCTCAGCGATCCATCCGGTTGAGTTAGCGATTGTTGCGCTTGTGACCAGCGCTTTTTCGCAAGTGGGCGATTTGTGTGAAAGCTTGTTGAAAAGAGCAGTTAACGTAAAAGATTCGAGTGGGATTTTACCAGGTCATGGGGGAGTCATGGATCGGTTCGATAGCTTGATTTTCGCGCTGCCAATCATGAATGCCTATTTGTGGATCTTCTCAGGGTTCTGACTCAATGACGGTCGTTTAACGCTTCCTGTCGTTATCAAAATTATGTTTACTTAAGATTTTTTGGTTCAATTTGGGGTATAATCAGACAGACTTGGTGCGAGTTTGGAGATTTATAACAGGAAGGTGGCGATCGTGCTCTCTATAATTGGTTTTGTTGTGGTGCTTATTCCCTTGGTGGTCGTGCATGAGTTTGGTCATTTTATTTTTGCAAAATTATTTAATGTTCGCGCGGATGCTTTTTCCGTAGGCTTTGGCCCCGTAATTTTCCATAAAAAAATTGGCGAGACCGATTTTCGAGTGTCGGCCATTCCACTGGGCGGGTATGTAAAACTTTTGGGAGAAGACCCGACTGCGGAACTCCCTGAAGCAGACAAAGTCCGAGCACTTCATCACCAGGAACCGTGGAAGCGTTTTTTTATTTTTTTCGGAGGTCCGCTTTTTAACTTTTTATGGGCCATCATCGTTTTTATGGCCATGATGGCCATCGGTGAACCTCAAATGGCAAGCCAAGTGGGACGCGTTTTGCCGGACTCTTACGAAGCAAAAGCAGGAATGATGGACGGAGATAAAATCATTGAGGTAGAAGGAACCCCCGTTCAAAAGTTTGAGGAAGTTTTTAAAGCGATCGAAGATAAGCCTGGCCAAGCAGTAAGCCTAAAGGTGGACCGCAAAGGGCAAATCGTGAGCTTAAAAGTGATGACCCTTTCTGAGGAAGGGTTCAGTATGTATGGCGAAGCAAAAAAGGTCGGGTTTTTTGAAGGAATGGTTCCCAATTCCCGGATGACTAAGGTCGCATTGGCCAATCCAGATTCTAGTGCAGCCAAGGCCGGATTCAAAAACGGTGATGAAATTGTTCAACTAGTGGCAAAGGAAGCTCCTCAATCGTTATTTAAGCCTGAAAACTATGAACAGTTAGAATCGACTTATCAATCTTGGGCAGCGGCGAAGGACGGTCGAACCCAATCCCCCGTGGTTTTTACGTTAAAGGACACCAATGGCGCAACCCGAGAGCTGACGTTGACGGGCGCTTATACGGGTGACTTAACGAAAGACTTTGGGATCTATTCTTCCGAGCTTTTTGTGGAACAAGCCATGAAAGATACTCCGGCCGAAAAGGCTGGAATCAAAAAGGGTGATCGCTTGGCAAAAGTGAACACCATTCCCATTCGTAGCTTTATGGAGCTACGCCAAAATATTCAAAAGGCGGGCGAAGAAAAGGGCAAAGTGACGATCACGGTTGAACGAGAGGGCAAGCTGATCGATTTTGAAATTGTTCCTCAGGTGAGCAGTGAGCGCGACCCGATGCTTAAAAAGCGCGTGCAATATACGATCGGTGTGATGCCTGTGCCATCGATGATTGAGCCCGCCATGATCATTGAGCGGACGCTCAATCCGTTTACGCTGATTTACAAAGGCACGGAGCGCATGTTTGAAATGAGTGCGCGGAATTTAATTTCGATCGGAAAGATGTTTTTAGGGCAAGTTTCGGTTAAGTCCTTGGGTGGCCCCATCCTGATTGGAAAATTGGCCGGTGATTCACTCTCGCGCGGTATCATTGATTTTCTAAAAATGATGGCCGTGTTGTCCGTCGGACTAGGAATATTAAATATTTTGCCAATCCCTGTATTAGATGGCGGCCACATCGTTCTTTTGGGCGTGGAAGTGCTCCGCGGAAAGTCCTTGAGCATTAAACAAATTGAAGTTGCTCAACAAGTCGGTTTAGCCTTGATCTTGGTGAT
>CAIMNF010000021.1 GCA_903842755.1 Oligoflexia bacterium | reverse complement strand
TACATTACCTATTACTACGAATACCATTTTTTGTATGTGGCCGGAATCGAACACATTGAGTCCAAAAGTATCCAAGGCGCATCACTCATCAAACTCCAGTTTCATCAGGGAACGGACATGGCTCAGGCTATGTCCGAAACGGTAGCAGAGGTGAATCGGTCCCGTGCATTCATGCCTGCGGGGACGGTGCCTCCTTTCGTCATGCGGTTTGATGCGGGCAGTTCGCCCGTAGGGAAACTGGTCTTCTCCAGTCAAAACCGAACACTACCCGAGTTGCAAAACTTTGCGCTGAATTATGTTCGTCCTATTTTTGCCACGTTATCCGGCGTTTCCGCGCCTCCGCCGTTTGGTGCGAGCGCTCGGACAATCGTCATTGAAATCGACCCCAAAAAACTAATGAAATACGATTTGTCGGCCGACGTGGTAACCAATGCCCTCTTGCAATCCAACGCCACTATTCCTTCGGGAAATATAAGCGAAGGGGACGAATACCCCATCGTGCCCGTCAATGGTGTGGTAAAAGATATTCAAGCACTTTTAGATACGCCGGTACGACCAGGTAGAAATAACCCTGTTTTTTTACGGGACTTTGCCACGGTACACGACGCGTCCGATTTGCCCACCGGGTACGCGCTCGTGAATGGACGCAGAACGGTCTATATTCCGGTGACCAAACGATCCGATGCTTCGACCTTGGCCGTCGTTGATTCCGTAAAAGCAAACATCCCCCGATTTCAAAGTGCCGTTCCCGAGGATGTTAAAGTCAGTTATGAGTTCGACCAATCGGACTATGTCCGACGGTCCATTGCCTCATTGGTTACCGAAGCATTGCTCGGAGCCGTCTTAACCGGCTTAATGGTTTTGCTTTTTTTAAGGGATATTCGCAGCGTTTTGATTGTAGTGTTAAATATTCCGTTGGCGCTCATGAGTGCGCTCTTCGCACTTTGGATTTCTAATCAGACGGTCAATATCATGACCTTAGGTGGCCTTGCGCTTGCGGTGGGAATTTTAGTGGACGAAACGACCGTCACTATTGAAAACATCCATGCACATCTTGGCAGAGGCGCCACGGTCGCGCGCGCGGCGCTAGATGGAACGAATGAAATTTTAAAACCGGCGCTCCTGACGCTCCTCTGTATTTTGTCTGTATTTCTTCCCTCTTTTTTTATGGAAGGCGTCACCCGCGCGCTTTTCGTTCCGCTTACCTTAAGTGTTGGGTTTTCAATGATCAGTTCGTTTATCCTTTCTCGAACCTTGGTTCCAGTACTTTCGGCTTGGCTCTTAAAACCGCATCACCAAAAGAACCATACTTCGGCAAGTCCTTTTGAGCGGGTACAACAACGCTACCAAAAAAGTGTGACTGCACTGCTGCAGTGGAAAGGCATGCTCATCCCCCTCTATTTTGGGATCACCCTTACGATTGCTTTTTTGTGTCTAAAAAATATCGGCGGCGAAATTTTTCCTCTAGCGGACGCCCAACAGTTTCAGTTACGCATTCGCGCTAAAACAGGAATGGCTATTGCCTATACCGAGAAAAAAACACTCCGCGTGTTAGAGCTGATCAAAGACGTCGTCGGAGAAAGCAACGTGCTCAGCTCGGTGGGCTACGTGGGAACGCATCCGTCCAATTACGCGGTCAATAACATCTTTTTGTGGACTTCTGGGCCGCAAGAGGCGGTCCTTGAAGTGGCCCTGAATCCTGAATTAAAATTGCCGATTTCCCAAGTCAAAGAAAAAATCAGGGCCATCGTGAAGGAAAAAATGAGCGACCTGGATCTCTCGTTCGAACCAGCAAATTTGGTAGATCGGGCCATGAGCGAAGGCTCGTCCACTCCTATTGAACTTGCCATTACGGGAAAGAATTTGGATACCGACTTTGAGTTTGCGACCAAAATCAAAGAGCGACTTCGCGATTTGCCGTATTTGCGCGACCTTCAATTTGGGCAACGCCTGGACTTTCCGACGATTGCCGTCGAGGTCGACCGACGCAAAGCTGGCTTTCAGGGAATTAATGTCAGTCAGGTCGGCGCAGCACTCGTACCCGCTACCTCTTCCAGTCGATTTATCGCGCAAAATTATTGGTCTGATCCTAAAAGCGGGATTAACTACCAAGTTCAAGTTGAGGTACCACAAAACCTCATGACTTCAATTAAAGCAATTCAAGATATTCCGCTTCCGGGATTAAACGGCGATGCGGTGCCACTGCACGATATTGCAACGGTAAGCAAGAAGGTCTCCGTAGGTGAGTACGACCGCTACAACATGCAACGCACGATCACCGTAACCGCAAATCTAGAAGGGAAAGATCTCCAAGGCGCGACTGCAGAAATCATGAACATCGTGAACCAACTTGAACCGCCTCGCGGCGTCGAGGTTCATCGCCGCGGACAAATGGCCGCGGTCACTCAAATGTTTAGTGGACTTTCTACGGGGCTGCTATTGGCCATTGTCATTATCTTTTTGCTCTTATCGGCAAATTTTGAATCGCTTAAATTATCCTGCACGGTACTCTCTACGGTACCCGCAGTACTATGTGGTTCCTTATGTATGCTCCTCTTTACCCATTCGACCTTAAATATTGAGTCTTTTATGGGAATCATTATGTCCATCGGGGTATCGGTCGCAAACTCTATTCTTGTGGTCACGTTCGCAGAGAAAAACCGTCTCCATCAAGGAAATGCAGAATCGGGCGCTATCGAAGGTGCTCGAAGCCGCCTCCGTCCCATTTTGATGACCAGCCTGGCAATGCTGGCAGGGATGATGCCCATGTCACTCGGCTTGGGCGAAAGCGGAAGCCAAACGGCTCCCTTAGGGCGCGCAGTGATTGGCGGATTATTTGCTTCTACCTTAACGACGCTATTTATTTTACCGCTCGTTTATGCGTGGATTCAAAAGAAAGCATCGATGCACTCTCCTTCGCTCGACCCCGATGATCCACACGCTGTTTAAAAGAAAACCGAAGCCCCATTACTTGACTTTAAAGCTTGACCAAAATGACTTTGAACTCGTCGCTGAAGTACAGCACGAGTCCTTTCGGGACCAAGACCAAGAGGCGCACACCTTTCGTGAAAAATATGGTTCCGCATTTAATACACTTAATCTATTTATGCTTTGACTCTCCCCTGCATTTCTCTTATAACTTCGAAGTCAGAATTTTTGGATTGGGAAACAGGAATGCGAATTTTTCAAACTCTCTATTTTAGTGCCCTGACCGTCATGACCCTCGTCCCTTCTGCGAAAGCGGATCGCGCCCAGGAATTGGTAGAACAATTCTGCCACGCGCACGCGGAGATCTGCGAACAATTCGCCGATCAGAAGCCCCTCCTGGAGACTTACCTTGTGGGTTATGAATTTGAAGCGTCGCACGCTCTTGAAAAATCCCAAATTCCACCCGCCTTTCAAGATGTAGATCCATTAGATATTGCGCCCCTCCTTAAAAATGTTTTTAGGATTGCCCGAACCGCGCCCCACCCAAAAGAAAACACCGAACGAATCGCCCAATGGGTAGCGGACGCAACGGTCGCGGCTTTGAGTTCCGAAAACAAATCTTACCTAGAATGGATGGATACGCTCGGGCGTTTAAAAGCGAGGGATTGGGACAGTCTCGCCAATTTTATTATGGACTATGGCCCGGGCCGGTCGTGGAAGAAAACTCGATCTTTTCGCAAATTTACCGTCGAATTAATGAAAGCGCCCAAAAGCCTGTTGACCCAACTCAAGGCTTTTCAAGATTTAGAAGGCAAAACACGGTGGCCAGAATTCACGGAGTGGACCTCCGAGGACGAGTATATCTCCTTGGCTCAACAACTGATCCGCGCAAACTTAGCCAATTCCACGGAGATTTGGGGAAACCACTATGTTGAATTTCTTTCGGACTCACACGAGTCCAGACCGAAATGGTCCGTAACCGATTTGTATGAAAAGCATTTTGTACCCCGGGTCGCAAAATACAGCTGGCCCGAACTCTACCCGGAGCAAAAAAATGATCGCGGAAAACTGGCAAGAATCTCGTTCTCGCCCTATAAAAGTAGAAGACAAACTGTCGAAGGAAAAATCGTCAACATCAAAGACCTAAAAGTACAGATCGCCACCGCCAAAGGAAAAGTATTTATCTTCGATCAAAACGAAGGGAAATTCGAACACTTTTTTGTCGAAGAACCCGAGCTGAATGAGTCTTACTCAGACTACCTGAAACGGCTGCAAGAGTTTTATCGGTCGAGTGGGCGCGAACTTGATCTTTGTTCTTTCTATCTAGAATAGCGATCCAACTAATGGAACAAGCGACCAGTCGCTAAGAAACCAGGACCCGCAAACGGATTGATCCGGCGCTGATAATCGACTCGCTTGAAATCCGGGCTAAAGGTTAATTTTACCTCAAAATCGCTGAACGCCTGTGATGTCGCATAACTTGCAGTAATCAGCAGTTGACCATTCGCAAGGACCGCTTTCCCCCAAATTAAATCTTGATTCCAAATAAATTCCACGTTCCATTCGTTAGGCCGTCCCGTGGGAGTAAGGCGCGCGTCGTACTCCGTATTGCAAAATCCGCTCAAGGGCGATTGCCACATTCCTTCTTCTACCCAATAGGCACTGTAGGCCCCTTTGCCTTCATCTTTAAATTGAATGTTGGCCTGGTTGAGTGCGCACTTTTCTAAAAAGGATTGCTACTTACTGAACCGCTATAAAAAGCGGTCGGCAAATCCCCCGCCCACGTTGCGTTCATCCAGAAAAGAGTCCCTACGATCGTTCCTAAAATAACCCCTAAATTTTTTCTAACTTTTTGCATTATTCCCCCTTTTTTTCACCTTTAAACGATTTTAGGTGAATTGCAAGGACGGAAATACTTTAAGAACCCAAAAAATAGAAAAACCCTAATTTAGCCTTTTGTAGAGATGTTTTTTTGCTTTAAAAAATTTCGCACCGTTTCGCGTTGATCGCCTTGGATCTCAATGATGCCTTCTTTTTGTGTTAGCGAATAAGTCCCGCCCGACCCACACTTCTTCTTCAGTTGGGTGGTAAGGTCCTTCAAAAATGGGTCGTTCTTGGGCAATTGGTCAATGACGGTGACGGTCTTCCCGCCGCGACCCGCTTTTTCTAGCCGAAGTACGGCGACGAACTTGTAAGTTTTAGGATCATCAGGAAGAGGACAAGTGCATTCGCTTAGCACTTCTTTACATCGAGGGCACTTTTCATTCAGTTTTGGATCACTCGAATAAACTAAGCGTGTTGATTTCGCGTCCATCAATCCTACCTTTAAAAATCTGACTTTAATCTCTAAATATTGCATGATTTGGGAATGAAAGTCATTTTACCGATTCAAATTTTTATTGCCTTCATCTTCGCAAACTTCTTATTGAGCTGTACCACTTCTCCCCCGAAATCGGAAGCAAGTTTGGCGCCTTCGCCTACCCCATCCGTCTTTCACTTCGACTTGCCGGGCGCTCCCGTCCCGGAATCTGCGGAAGATGTGAGTGATTATCAAACCCTGCTCCACTATCAAAAAATCCGAACGCACGCCGATTGTCGCCGCGGGAAATCCGAAGTAAAAATTACCCTAGCCCATTTTTTTGGCCCACCCTATGGACCGCTTAAATCTCAAGAGGTCGAGCCACTCAAGGAAAAATTTGAAAAAATATCGGCCGCGGCTTGGTCGATGATCGGCGATGCAAAGAACCACTGGAGTCGTCCCCGGCCGTTTGTAACCCATTCCGACCTTACCCCCTGTGCCAGGCGAGAACCTTCATTTTCCTATCCAAGCGGCCACGCGGCACTGAGCCAACTCTACGTCGATTTTTTAATCCCCCTCTTTCCGGACCGAGCAGAACTTCTCCAAAAGCGAGCCGACCAAATCGACTTGGATCGAAACTTGGTCGGCGTCCACTACCCGTCCGATGTGCGGGACGGAAAAGTTTTGGGCGACCAGATTTACCAATTTTTGAAGAATTCTGGGCAATACCCCGAGCTATTTGCTCGCTAACCTGTACCCGCATTTGAACTTTTGAGAGCACAGCCAAATCCCTGCGCCAATGATTGCCGCACTCCGAACCTGAACGAAATTTAATTCTTGATGAAAAAAGAGCACCGCAAGAAGGCCGCCACAAATATGAACAAGATGAATGAATTGAGCACCCTGCTTTTTTCCAACAACGGCGACTGCCTTTAGCCAAAGCAAGGTAGCCAACCAAGAGGGAAAGAGCACTAAGAACTCAAGCCCTAAAATAGTTTTTAGGCCAAACACATTTTCAGGCGTGCCCAACTGATGGTTTGTAAAACCAAAAGCAACAAAGGGGAGTAAGATTAAAACGGCGATCGCCGCCGATACGACCAAATAACTTTGTCCAGAGATTCGTGAATCGCGTGTGCGATAAAGGGCGCAGTACAGGGCCCAGCTCAACACCGCGATCCAGGACCAACCATATTCTAAACCTCCATCTTGCCGCATCAATAAAACGACCCCGCTTAGCCCCACCAGCACACCTAAACTTTTTGTCCAGTGGGCGGGCTTTTTGAAAAGTAGTTGATGAATGAGAACGACCCAGATGGGAGTTGAAAACAAGTAAAGAGCTACATGAATCGTTTGAGTACCGCGAAGGGCCAGGTAAAACGAAAGGGGAAACAACACTTGCCCAAGCAACGCCAGGAAGACTAAGTTTTTAGCGTTCGCCTTTAGAAGAGGCCAGTCCGATACCACTCGCGAATAACAGGCGGGCAAAAGCACGACCACCGTGAAGAGCCAGCGAAGCGTGGTCAATAATACGGCGTTTATGGACGCCACCATTAAATGACCAACAATATAATCTGCACCCCAAAATAGGGCCGAAAGGCTTAGAAAAAGGTAAGGCACTACCAAAGTCCCTTCACGGCAACGCCACGCATGCAGGGCTGTGCTTGCAGTCGGCTTGCATAATGGTGAATCAACGTGCGTACAAAAGAACGTAAAGAACTCAAAATAAAAAAGCACATTCGGTTTTCCTCCGGGAGATCAATTTATGGAACGTGATGAATAATCGAGACTGCGAAAGTTGTGCCATTTTTTACATAATAATTATGTATTGCAATTTCAAACCCTTAACCAAGCGCCAGCTTCAGTCTGTTTAACCGGTGTAGGAAATTTCCTACAGTTGTCGGGGTTAAGGTGTTGGCAATCCCCAACATCCGCGCCCTTTCCGTCAATTCCTTGACCCTTATGTCTTTATACTTTTTCCGTTTATAAATTTCAGCAATCTGCAGTAATCTAAAAGCAATCCATGATCAGGACGCCCCGCCCCTTCCTGCGCTATCTTTTTTTAGGAACTTTATTATGGGGTGGCTACACCTACGCGAACGATTTGGATTCGACCGAAAACTCAAAAAAGAACGCCATTCAATTTTCGCTAGATTCCAAATCAGACCTGGTGGGAAACCTTGCAGGAGGAACAACGACCGGTGCACTTGGTGTAGGGATGCTTTTGGGAAGCATGAATATCAATTGGGAAAAAATCATTTCTATTCCCGGCTTGACCGGATCTATTCAACTCCTGCAAACCTACGGCGCACAGCCCAGTGCTTGGGTGGGTGACTATCAAGGAACCGATAACGCTTCGGCTCCGCATTTTTTTGGATTTTATCAGGCTTGGCTTCAACAGAATTTTGATGAGGGCCACTTGTCTTTTCTCGTGGGACTCCACGATTTGAACACGGAGTTTTACGTCACCGACTCTGCGTCTTCGCTTTTCAATAATTCTTTTAGCATCGGTCCCGAACTTTCACGCAGCGGGCGGAATGGCCCGTCACTCCTTCCGATCACGGCGTTAGGTGCCCGATTAAAAATTACTTTTTCAGACGAAGTGGTGCTGACGGTTGCCGCGTACGACGGAGTACCCGGAGACCCAAATAATTCCTCGAATAATTCGATCATTTTAAGCAGTGAAGATGGATTTATGGGCATCGCCCAGCTGGATTACCTATCCAATTTTTTTAGCCTTCCTGGAAAAGTCAGCATTGGGGGATGGGGCTATAGCCGAACTTTAGATAGCCTTTCCGAAGTCGATGCCGACGGCGTACCCGTCCAAAGCTACAGCGCAGGCGGGTACATCCTCTATGATCAAAAGATTATTCAGCCCGCCGAAAAATCGCCCAACGGCGTTTATGCGTTTATTCGCTTGGGGGCCGCTACCGCCCAGGCCAACCCCATTGTTTTCTCTAGCCAGTTTGGTCTGACCTGGAAAGGTCCACTGAACCAAAGGCCAAACGATCAGTTCAGCTTCGGAGTCGCCATTGCAGCACCTAGCTCGTATTATCAAGACGCAACACTCGCAAAAGGAATGGATGTTTCGGATTCAGAGGTGACCACCGAATTGAATTACCTTTTTAAATTTAACGATTGGATTCAGCTGCAGCCCGATCTTCAATGGGTACACTCCCCTGGGCTTGACCCCAATCCATCCGACGCTTGGGTGAGCACCTTACGGCTAGAACTCACGTTTAATTAATTTTTCTACAAAAAAGGTGAACTAACGAATCTTAACGAAACTTGGTGGTTCCTGGAATCGGAATCATTGCTTTATGAATGTCAGGCCACTCCACCACTCGGATTAAATCTTCCGCATAGCCTGAAATCCGCGCTGAACCCCACCCCTTGTTTCCTTGGTGTTTAAAGGAAAGCAAGTGCACTTTTTTGTTTGCCTGCAGCCTTACTCCCAATTCAGTGCCCTTAAGGGTATCCCAATAAAAACCCACTTTGATCGTTCCCTTTCGGTCTCCTAAACTTTCAAAATAAGCCTTTGCCTCTGGCACCATTTTTTCCTGATATTGTGCATCCTTAAAATAGGCAAAATCTTCGCCGATCGGTTTGATTTCTTTCACACCCGGTAGTCCCGCCATAAAAAACAATTCATCTTGGCTTTCCGCTAATAAAAAAACATGATCATTAATCGGGATGCCGCGAGTCCGGTCGCCAAAGCCTAAAAGGCAAATGTGGGCCGACTTGGTCATTTTTTTAAACTCGAATAAATTCGGCTTGATCAATAGGGGGAAAAACCTGGGCTCTTCTCTGCAAGTCTCTTCAATTTCAACATCGACATGATAATAGGCTGGTCGAGTACTAGTTTGGATTGCATTTCTAAGGCGCAAATCAAATTTCGAAAGTAAGGGTCGTTTTTGAGTTTCCGTATACGGCTTTATTCTAATCGACCCGGAGCGGGTCAAGTAGTATTCACACAAGTCCCTGATGGAGTGTGCTTCACTCCATTGAACGAATGAAATAAATCCAACTAAAAATAGACCATATGAAATCGTTAACTTAGGGGGCATAGATTGAAATTAAACCTCTGCCACCACTCTATATTTGTTGTGTAATAAAAGCAACTAAAAGACGGACCACAATACTTTGCTCATCCAATACTTTGTACCCAGCGGAAGACTAAAATTTTATTATTTTCGTTTAGCGCCCGTCACCGATGCAGGTGTTCGGACGGATGCGTTTTTGGGCGCGTCAGGCTGATCTTTTACATAATACATTTCCAGACCAGCATAAATTTTGTTTGGGTTGTGAATTAACGCGCGATTATTATTCCAAAGGTCTTTCCAGCGCGAAAAGGTACCATACGCCCACTTAGAAATGAGCATCAGCGTGTCCCCGTGCTTGATTAAATAAGGGTCGCCATGGTGCTCTACGGGTACGACTTCACTCAGTTCTACGGTCAGCTTCGTGCCCGCACTTAAAGCCCCTGGGCGCGAAAGTACCTTTTGATTGTCTTCATAAATTTCATGCCATCGATTCACATCGCCCAAAAGCTCAAACGAAATTTTCATCAAGGTATCGTGCGGCTTCACGACATAAACCACTTTTTTCCCCGGGGCGCCGGAACGTTTTCGGGCGTGCGGCACACTGGCAATTTTACGATTTGGCTCAGCAGGAGGAGCGTCACTAGACGAAAAAAGGCCCCCAGTCATTTTTGACAGCGTCGAGCAGCTTACCGTCGTGAACGTTAAAACCGTAACCGCTACTAAATATCTTTGTGTCCGCTTCATCGGGCCTCCTTAATTACCCTATCGTCAGGGGATTGACGGAACTTTAGCTCTTTTTGCTTT
>CAIMNF010000020.1 GCA_903842755.1 Oligoflexia bacterium | reverse complement strand
CGACTCATTGCTAAAAGCATTACCAGTTCCCGCTCTACCTAGCCACATTACCGACGACGAGATTTTTGAGTTTATGAAGAAGGACAAAAAAGCGGAGCGACACACCATTCGATTTGTTTTGCTCACGGAACTCGGCAAAACAATTTCGGATGCAAAAGTGACCCGCGAAGACTTAAAGAAGGCGTTTGATTTACTGCGGCTCTCGGAGGGTAAAAAGTGATGAAAAAAAAATCGCTAAAGGAAAAACCACCGCAGTACCTGGTGCTCCATGGGCCTAATTTGAATTTACTGGGGATTCGCGAGCCGGCCATCTACGGTCATCTGACGCTGAAAGAACTCAATGCGGCGGTCAAGAAATTTGCGACCCAAAATAAAATAGCGGTTCGCTTCCACCAATCGAACTCGGAAGGTAAACTCATCGATCTGTTACACGACGCCCGCACTTGGGCAACGGGGATTATTTTTAATCCGGGCGCTTACACGCATTACTCCTACGCCCTACGAGATGCAGTTGCGAGCATTGAAGTCCCGACGGTTGAAGTGCATTTGAGCGATATTCAAAAGCGCGAGGACTTTCGGAAAATTTCGGTAATTGCCCCCGTTTGCGTCGCTCAAATCAGTGGTCTAGGATTGCAGTCGTATTTAAACGGTTTAAATTTGTTGATCCAGGGGAAGCAGAAAAAAGGAGTCGCTCCGTGAGCGGAAATACCATAGGCAGTTTATTTCGAGTAACGACTTTCGGCGAATCACACGGAGAAATGCTTGGAGTTGTGGTGGATGGGTGCCCTGCAGGACTGAAAATAGATGAGGCAAGCCTTCAAAAGGATTTAGACCGGAGACGTCCAGGCCAATCCAAAATCACGACCCAACGCAAAGAAGCGGATCAGGTCAGAATTGTCTCTGGGGTTTTTGAAGGGATGACCACAGGGATGCCGATTGCGGCATTGATTGAGAATGAGGATCAACGCTCGAAAGATTATCGCCATATTTCGCAAAGTTATCGCCCTTCGCACGCTGACTTTACGTATGATCAAAAATATGGTCATCGAGACTATCGTGGCGGGGGCCGATCCTCGGCCCGGGAAACAGTAGCCAGAGTGATTGCGGGCGGTATTGCAAAGGCACTCTTGCAAGAGTTTGGAGTTTCGATTCGGGCTTTTGTGAGTCAAGTTGGACCCTTAGAACTGAAGAAGAATTTCCGTGAGCTCGACCTAGATGTAGCCGAATCGAATTGGGTGCGTTGCCCCGACGCAACTCTTGCGCAGCAAATGATCGAAGCAATCGAAAAAGTAAAAGCAGAGGGAGACACCTTGGGTGGAGTGATCTCGGCCGTCGTCACAGGTTGCCCCGTGGGCTTAGGTGAGCCCGTTTTTGATAAGCTTCATGCTGACCTAGGAAAGGGAATGCTGAGCATTAATGCCGTAAAAGGGTTTGAAATTGGATCGGGATTCCAAAGTACCCACCTCAAGGGTTCGGAACACAATGATCTTTTTGTTCAAGCGGAAGGCAAAATCAAAACGCTGACCAATCATTCGGGCGGAATTCAAGGCGGCATTAGTAATGGCATGGACTTAGAGTTTCGCGTGGCATTCAAACCAGTTGCAACGCTCATCATGCCTCAGGAAAGTGTGGATTCTTCGGGAAAACCGGTCACGATCGAAGGCAAAGGACGCCACGACCCGTGCGTAGTGCCGCGCGCCGTTCCTATTGTCGAAGCAATGACGGCAATTATTTTGGCCGATCATTTGCTCAGAAATCGAAGTTCAAGGCTGCACGTGAAGGATTCACCATGATTGTACCCGTAGCCGATCGACTGAATAAAGTTCAAGAGTACTATTTTTCGCAAAAGCTTGAGCAAATTCAAAAAATGAAAGCGCAAGGGATTGACGTCATTAATCTTGGCATTGGAAGCCCTGATTTAGTTCCGCCGCCTTTGGCTTTACAGGAAACCATCCAAGCGATTCAGGATCCATCCAAGCATTCTTACGCATCTTATCGCTCTAGCCTGGAGCTACGAGAAGCGATTCGTACGTGGTACCGGAGTACATTTAGAATTGAACTTAATCCTCAAACCGAAGTGCTCCCCTTGCTTGGCTCAAAAGAAGGGGTCCTTTATTTATCCATGGCCTTGTTAAACCCAGGTGATGCAGTTCTGGTGCCAAACCCAGGCTACCCCGCTTACGCATCGGTTGCCGATTTACTGGGAGTAAGAATCCTTTATTACGATCTTACGGAAGAAACCGGCTGGTTACCCAACCTCGACGTGATCCAAAAAATGAATTTAGATCGCTGTAAGCTAATGTGGGTCAATTACCCGCACATGCCTACTGGTCAAGTTGCACCTGTAGATTTATTCAAAAGATTGGTCGATTTTGGCCGAAAGAATCGAATTCAAATCTGCAATGACAATCCTTATGGATTGATCTTAAATGAATCACCGCCGACTAGCATTCTGGAGGCCGATCCCACGCGGGAAGTTGCCATTGAGCTAAACTCGCTGAGTAAATCTTTTAATATGGCGGGTTGGCGTGTGGGCATGATTTTAGGATCTCAACGGATCATTGATGCCGTACTCAAAGTGAAAAGCAATGTGGATTCGGGAATGTTTCAATGCGTACAAAAAGGCGCGATCGGCGCACTTTCCGCACCGGACTCTTGGCACGCAGAACGCAATTCTATTTATCAAAACAGAAGAACCCTGATTTGGAAAATCTTTGACCATCTTCAATTTACTTATGACCCTAAGCAAGTAGGTCTTTTTGTTTGGGCAAAAGCGCCCGCCACGGTGCCGGAGGTTCACACGCATTTAGACAAAATTTTGGACCAAGCGCACGTATTTCTTACGCCCGGGATGATTTTTGGAAGCAACGGTAACCGATACGCGCGGGCATCCCTTTGTGCCCCTGAAGGCCAATTGACCGAAGCTTTTCGCCGAATACGGGAGTTTAAACCATGAAACTTGCCGTCGTGGGACTGGGCCTAATCGGTGGCTCAATGGCTTTGGAGTTAAAAAAAGAAGGCTTTGCAAAACAGGTCTTTGGAGTGGACGCTTCTTCTTTTCACCAACAAGAGGCTCTCCGCCTGAAACTCGTCGACCAAGTGGTTGACCTAAAGGAAGCCTGTGCGACTGCGGACTGCATCGTCTTAGCGGTCCCGGTCAATGAAATTGCAAAAACTCTTCCAGAGGTGCTTGATCACATCGGAGAGAAAACTTTTGTAACGGACGTAGGCTCTACAAAAGTTAAGATTTTGGAGAGTGTTGAGGGCCATCGCAAGCGCCGAAATTTTGTTGCTTCACACCCGATGGCGGGCACTGAATTTTCTGGCCCCTCGGCAGCCCACTTGAATTTATTTAACGGAAAGGCTGCGGTGATTTGTAATCGCGCAGAAAGCGCGCCCGAAGCGTGCCGATGGATCGAATCCTTGTACGAAACGTTAAAAATGCGGCTTATTTTTATGAACGCCCAAGAGCACGAGATCGG
>CAIMNF010000019.1 GCA_903842755.1 Oligoflexia bacterium | reverse complement strand
ATCTCACTTATGACTCGCCCCTCCGATTGGGAAGGGGGCAGCAGTCCAAGGACACTTGCAAGGGTGGGCGCCAAATCAATGATCCTGACGATCTCCGGATGAATGGCTGGCTTAAACGTTTTACCCCAAATCACCAGCGGGACATAACGATCGTACGAATAGTGAGTCATGTGATTGACTTTGTAGGAATCAGAGTAAAAATAAGGCTTAAATACAAGAAAAAGATCACCCGCCCGCGTATTCAGCGAATGGGAAGCGATCTGCCCGAGTTCGCCCTGGGGAAGTTTTCCTTCAAACAAGATGTCATCCCTAATCCATAGCTGGTCCAAAAAACCTTGTTCTCCAAGGTGAGAGCGCAAAAGCGCGCCAATTTTTTGAACAGAAGTTCCCGCTCTTAAAATGGCCTCCTGATTTAAATAAATTTGGAACTCCGCCATATCTTCAATCCATTTCCCTCCTTTTGGACTCCCCCACTCTTTCGTCAGGGTCGATTCAACCCAGGTACGGAAGTGTGGTTCATCGATATTTGCGTGAGGAATTTTTTCATCTGGCAATGCTTCCGGCGAAGGAGGGATTCCGTGGTCTCCGGTCAGGACAACGAACACATTTTTAAGTCCACCCGGAACCTGGGTCGCTAATTGACCAAGAAACTTACTGATCAGCTGATCTTCGGCGAGCGTAATTCCCCTCATTGCATCATCATTTGGTCCCACATGGTGCCCCAAGTAGTCGTGACTCGAAAGACTAAGCGTAAGCAAATCCACATCGTTCCCTTGTCCTAATTTCAGAGTTTTTACAGCATCCAATGCAAGGTCAAACGTATCTTCGGACACCCAAGCCGTCTGGTCTGCCTCCTTGGAGCAATACGCAATGTCCTTAAATGTGCCAGAGGAAAAGGTTTTCCCTTTAAGGGGGGTGATTTTTTTATTATGGTCGATTACCCATTGAGGCAACCCTTTGCTTTGAACATAATACTGACTCGAAACCCACTCACACGTGGAGTCGTTCATCCAAAGTGCAATGTCGGCACGCTTTCCGCCAAGCATGATCGCTGCACGGTCTTTAAAAGCAATGCTTACGACTCGTGACGGGCGACCATTATTTTTTAGCTCGTCACCCACCGTAGTTGCATTAAAATTTTTAGGAGAAACTCCAAGATTCTGTCCCGGAAGAACCCCTCCAGAACCCACAATTTTTGCAGAAGCATCCCGGACACAATATTCTTCCGTTTTAGTAGCCCGGTCGTACCAAGAATTCATGCCGATCCCGTGCCGGTACGGATAGGCCCCGGATAAAATTGCCGCATGTCCCGGACAAGTCATATTTTGAAGCAATCCATGATCCGCAAGCTTAAAGTAAGCGCCGCCCTCCATCAAAAAACGGTAGCCTCCGACCCCATTCTTGGTTGGAACAAACTGCTCTTTAAAGCGAGTAAGGTAGTCAGCCCGAAATTGATCGACCACAATCACAACCCCGAGCCGATAAGGAGTCTCCGAAGCGGCCCGCGAGTGGTTTACCGATAGTAACGCGAATAAGAGTGCAAAAATCATAGAAGGCCATTGAACCTAAACTCGCCCAAAATAACAAGCGCCATTTCCTTAAAAAATACAATACGTTAAGTTCGGTCATTTAATTAAATGAAATAAGTTTAAAATTCATTTGATTTCGTTGATTTTATCCTGTAGCTTAACCGGACATGAGCACCGCCGAAGTCGGCCGGGCAAGAGAGAAATAGAGAGAAGAGTTACCCCTGTCGCGACCCAAAGCCAACGGCAAAAGTCGCAACAGGGGAACTTTTAAAACCATTCCAAAAAATCAAAAACTGTTTTACCGTTTTGCCATGAACAGTTCATCTAAAATTACCGTGCGCGAAGTTTCTGGAAAAAAAGGCATTAACGAATTT
>CAIMNF010000018.1 GCA_903842755.1 Oligoflexia bacterium | reverse complement strand
GCACATTCAAAAATCAGGCGTGTAGCCCGCAGGTATCCATCCTCCCCCATTGAAAGCAATGCTGCCCAACAAGCTGCACTCAATGCGCCTGGACGGCTACCGGCTAACGTTGGCGACAAATATAATCCGCCCGGCCATTCGGTGGAGGTATAGTATTGGTAATGAATCAGTTCGGGATAACGGTATAGAACGACTGAGGTACCCTTAGCCGCGTAGCCATATTTGTGGGTGTCGACACTGATCGAGGTGACCCCCCGCAATTTAAAATCAAATGCAGGAACCGAATACCCAAGCTTGCGCGCAAACGGCAAAATAAACCCACCCAAACAACAATCAACGTGCAACGCTAAGTCGTGTTCAAACGCTAGCTCCGAAAGCTCTTCAATCGGATCAATGATTCCATGCGGGAACCCAGGAGCCGACCCCACCAACACAATAGTATTGTGTGTGATCGCGCGTTTGACCTTCTTTACATCCACTTGAAACGTCTCGGTCAGCGGGATTTTGATCATTTTTATTCCAAAATACTGCGACGCTTTATCAAACGCTGCATGGGCCGTTTCGGGCACAATCATTTCTGGCCGGGTGATGCCCTTTTCTGCACGCGCAAAATCGCGAACGGTTTTCATTGCCAATAAAATACTTTCGGTTCCACCGGAGGTCACACTCCCCACAATATTTTCGGCACCGGGATTGCCCTTGCCGAGCATGGTCGCCACCATCGAAATAATTTCAGCTTCAAATTTAGTCGCCGACGGGAACAAATCACTATGAAGGGGATTGCTTTGGGACTGCAGCGCATACACTTGATTTAAAAATTGAATGTGCTCAGAATCCCCGTGGTAAATCCCGCCAGACACATAACCCTCTTGCCAGCGATGGCTTTCCAGATCGTGCATCGCCTGTAAATCCGCCAAAATCCGCGTGCGATCCAATCCCGCAGTGGGCAAGCTTTTAAAAGATTCAAATTTTGCGCGATACGGTTTTAGCGAGTCTTCGAGCGTGGTCATGAGCTTTTCGTTTTCGGATTGAATTTTATTTTGAACCGCTGGAATGTGTTTCATGACTTGTTCGACCACTTTGACCAGTGGCTGGGCCAGCGGTTTAGGAAAACGATTAAAAAAAGAAGACAGCTTTTCAATTTCCATTAGGCTTTTGCTCCTGCGTTTAGTTTCGCGTACATTGACTTGTTCGACTGATACATTTCCAAATAGCGTTTAAACCGCTGCTCATACAACGAACGGTTCTCCGGGTTTGGTAAAAACGTTTTTTCAATTTCTACGGTTTGGCCGACCTCTTCTAGTTTCAGCTCTCCCAACGCCATTAAGGCTAAAATCGCGGTGCCCCGACTATTACAAGTGATCGGATCTTTCATGGCATGAATGGGACGGTCACAAATATCTGCAAAAATCTGGCTCCAAACCGCGCTTTTTGCCCCACCCCCAATAAAATTTAATCCTTCAAACCGCCGGCCGATCATTTTCTCCACGTAATGCAAAAGCCACTTTGAATTAAACGCCACTCCTTCGTAAACGGCTCGTAGTAAATGTCCCCGCGTATGATGGAGGGACATATTCAAAAAACCTCCCCGCGTATACGCATCGTCCATCGGTGAACGCTCGCCATACATCCACGGTAAAAAGTGGAGTCCTTCACTGCCCGGAGCAACCTTTTCTACCAGTGCATCCGCGTTCCGATAAAAATCGCTCGGGGCGGCTCGCGAGTCGATTTCATCTTTTGGAAAAAATAAATTCTGCTTCAGGTAGTTTAGGCACGCGCCGCTGGTTTGCTGTTCGTTTGCAATCATGTACCGACCAGGAATCGCGGAAGGCAGCGTAGCCATATTGTGAAGCACATCCACTTTTTTAAAGGGAACATGGCAAACAATCCAAGACGAGGTTCCTACATACAAATGCCCCTCGAAATCTTTCACCGCGCCCGAGCCTACTGCCGCCGTATGAATGTCGCCCGCGCCGCTCACCACGACGACGTCTTCGCTCAGCCCAAACTCTTGCGCGATCGTTTTGCTCACTTTTCCTAAAATGGAATTCGTCGGAACTAAATCGGGCAATTGGTTCCGATCCAGGCCAGTCATTTTTAATAAATCAGAGTGATACGTGATTTGATTTATTTTTCGGTTGTCGGTCACCCAATGGAGCGTAATCGCATCAAACGAAGAAGCAAAAATTCCCGTAAAAAAAAGATTGAGATAATCCTTTGGCTCCAAAAACTTAAAAGTTTTCGAATAGATTTCCGGAAACCGGTGCTTGAGGTAAAGAATGTGCGCGATCGGGTCTTTCCCCAATTTTCCGGGAGCCCCCCCGGTTAAGCGCAGCCACTTTAAAAGCTTGAGAACACCATAGCCTTCGGCTTTAATTAATCCGTCCATCACCTTTAGGGCATACGGAGCCCCACGCGAATCCATCCAAATCAAGGCATTCATCAGCGGTAAGCCTTGGGCATCCACCGCCACGGTTCCACTCCACTGAGCGGTGCAATTAATCGCAGTGATTTTCTTGGGGTTTACTTTCGTTTCCGCAATCAATCGCCGGTAAGCTGCCCGAATTCCGTTCAGCCAATCGCTTGGCCGTTGTTCGGCCCCGCCTCCTTCAAAAAGCAGCAGAGGAACCTCTTCAAAGCAAGAGCCCAAAAGTCGAGCCCTCTCATCAAAAAGAGAAACCTTCGGGCCAGAGGTACCCAAATCCACGGTAAGAATGAATGCCATACTTTATTTTAACCGGGCCAGTTGCAGATTGCATCCCTTAAAACGAGCGGCTAGGAACAACCTAACTTTTTTTGGGAGACATTTCACCCGAGGTCGCGTCCCGCTTCCAGAAGCGCTTTTCCAGACAACCGGTGTACGGTCCACTCATCCATTGCCTGAGAGCCCATCGACAAATAAAAATCAATCGCGGGCTTATTCCAATCCAGTACGGTCCACTCGAAGCGACCGCAATCCCGATCGACGGCAAGCTTTGCAAGATATTTGAGCAGCGCCTTTCCATAGCCTTTACCCCTAAATTCAGGCTTTACAAAAAGATCTTCCAGATACAAGCCTTGCTTGCCCGAAAAAGATGAAAAATTGTGAAAGAAAATTGCGAACGCTACTTTTTTCCCGGCCTCAAGCAAAAAAATAACTTCTGCAAAGGGCCGAGGGCCAAAGAGCGCTTTCTTAAGTTGTAGCTCGGTCACGGTCACCTGATCGGCCAGCTTTTCGTATAAAGCAATGCCTTTGATGAACTCGATGATTTCGGGAATGTCTGCTTCTTGAGCGAAGATGATATCGAATGCCATGTTCGTTTAACCTGCTGTCTTCTCAAAATAAAAAGGCCCTGGAGGAATACCCCAGGGCCTTTTTATTTGCAAAATCAGCTCTATCCTAGAGCCTTTTCACAATGGGAGGGAACTTGTTTACTTTGAAATGCCTTTAATTTTTAGGTTTTAAATTCTTATACTTATTCATGAATTTTTCTACGCGGCCGGTAGTATCCATGCGCTTATCTTGCCCAGTGTAGAACGGGTGAGATTGGGAAGAAATTTCCACTTTAAACAAAGGGTACTCTTTACCTTCAAAATCAATCGTTTCTTTTGTTTGAGCAGTAGAACGAGTTAAAAAGGTAAAACCACTGGATAGGTCCTTAAAAACGACGTCACGGTATACGGGGTGAATATTTTCTCGCATGGAAAACTCCTTATTCTAATTGACTAGTGCTTACTTCTTCGCGTGCGAAGGCATTTTGGTTTCGGTAAAAAGCACGTGCTTACGAACGACTGGATCATACTTTTTAAGCTGAATTTTGTCGGTCTGCTTCTGTTTATTCTTGGTGGTATAATAGCTATACCCCGTCTTGGCTGATGAAATTAATCTTACTTTTTCTCGCATAGGTAGGACAATAGAGTAAAACGTTTAAAATTACAAGCGCGGATCACTTCAAAGACAAAAGAAGTTTGATATCTTCGTCGTCAAATCGGATCCCGGCGCCGGCCAAGTATTGAAAACTACCGCCTGCCTGCCGGAAACCTTCAACACCTGCCGACACATAAAAAATAGAAATTGGCTGATATATCAAATACGTACGGACATCCGCCTGAACGGTCCAGTTTCCATTGGTCGAGGCGCCTCGAAAGTACAAATCACTTTGCCACTGCACCATCGACAGATTTTCCTTCGGCCCCAAATTAATTTTTAACCGAGCAGCCCCATCCCCATACAACATGCCCAAACTTAAGTCATATCGTTGAAAGAAGACCTTTCCAATTTGACCTGTTAGACCAAAGCCCCCTTTGGTCACCTGAGTGCTAGAAACCGTTGTGGATTGAGTACCCACCGTCGTCGTCGTCACGGTTTGAGTAATACTCCCCCGCGGATCGCTCGTTAATCCGACTAAATAATAGTGATCGGATTTTGGCCAGATCGTTAATTCAAAAAAACCGCGCGTCCCTGAAATGGCGGGCAATTCTTGAAGCCCTAAATCCACCACCAAGCGCATTTGGTTCGCCCGATTCAAAAGCTTGTTCATATTTACTAACGCTTGTTGAAGCTCTTCCGCATAGACCGGGTCATTCAAAAGCTTACCTAAACTTCCTTGACCCTGATTAATTTTAGTCATTTGATCCCGAAGCTGATCAATCGCATCCTCTAACTTTAACAAGGAACGCTGCGCTGTCGAAGACAATGAACCTTCAGGCGAAATAATCTTCGAAGCATTTTCAAGCGTTTTATTTAATTGCTTTACGGTATTTCTAATTTCTTCCGGATTAATCGAGTCCTTCAACGAAGTGGATATGGATTTCACTTCGTTTACGAGCCCACTCATTTGATTCATCATCTGTTGGACATCGGTAGATTTTTCACCAACGGTGACCTCTGTTCCTGAGGCGGACTTGCCCGGTACACTCGTTTTCGGTTGATCAGCAAAAGCCGAGGGAACGACGCGATCAAGGAATTGAACAGCGACAGCCAAAACCCGAGAAGCCGCCCGAAATGCCAAAGGTGTAGAACCCCTTTTTTGCGACACTACTTTTTTTGTCCAAGGAGAAGAAATTGCCGAATGTGCCCCTGGACGAGTGGGAGATGCCTGCTCCGGAGCACCCACCCCTTGAACAGAGGGCGTCTCAATTTGCTCTTGATCCCCTAAATATTTAACGGGTTTGATCTCTAAAAATTTATCTCCTAAGAAGCCTTCCTGCCGCAAATAGGCGTGGGAGTTTTTTGCATCCACCTCCACAGGCGCGGTGATGCAAATCTTAATTAAGACTTGACTTCCTAACAAACCTACCTCTTTTACATACCCAATATCCAGGCCGAGCGTTTTGACCGGAGTCTTCGTTTTTAATCCTGTAGCGTCTTCAACTTTAACCGTAATTAACTCACAGGGACGCCACCAATAAGGGTGATTATTTACATAAACCGATAAGTAGCCCAGAAACAGTAACGTTCCTAGGGTGAAGAGTCCGACTTTCCATCTTGTATTTGCGCTTGAATTGAGCATTCTTACCTCACAATTAACATGTTTGCCCTTAACGGGAGGACCATCGTCCAAAAATAATCACACAATAAAATCGTTAAACAACTGGCAACAACGGTGGATCGTGTGGCAAACCCCACGGCTCTTGCCCCACCTTCCGCTCTAAAACCATAAAAGCACCCCAGCATACTTAACGCTAAACCAAAACTCGCACTCTTCACCAAACTATGGGTCAAGTCCGTCCAATCCATGAAATGTTTAAATTCAGACCAAAAAGTGGCGCCGCTCAACCCAAGGACACCGCAGGCAATTCCAGAAGCGGCAAGGGTACCTACTCCTCCAAAAATAATCGAAAGCAAAGGCATCATCGCCGTCCCCGCTAAAATTCTTGGCACCACTAGATACTCAAAGGGATCAATACCCATTACTTCAAGCGCATCAATTTGCTCACTGACTCGCATGCTGGAAACTTCGGCAGCGATGGCAGCCCCCGCACGACCAGTAACCATGATCGACCCTAGGACAGGCCCCATTTCTCTAAAAATAGTCACTCCAACCGTTCCACCGACTAAGGCCTGAGCACCAAAGAGTTCAAATGAGGTGTAAAGCTGGTACCCCAGCACCGCACCCATAAAGAGGGCCGCTACAGTCAAAATTCCTAAACTAGTGACCCCGATAAACTCACATTGAATAATGACCAAATCAAAGCGCCGGGCGGTGAAGCGCGCAGCTTGAAACGATCTCGCCACAAATAGCGTAAATTCGCCCGCCCACTCCAGCGTTTCCTTCGTTGCGACGGCTACTGCGACAGCGAGGTTATTGATCAAGTTCACGATATTAAAAACATTATCATTGTTTCCGAGTCTAGATGAAAGGATTTAATGGCAAGATCAAAAAATAATTATCGGGCTATTCCCGGTAAACCCCATGCAAAAAAGACCTTAAGCACAGTAACCCATACCCCAATGCAACTATACCGTAAATCAAGCCTAGACCAAAGGCGATTAATACGGGATGCACTCCTGGAAAAAACGCTTTTGGAAAAAAACTCAACCCCAACAAACTTGCGCCAATGATCGCAAAAATATTATTGTCACTCATTAAGGCCGTCGCTTTGACAGCACTTTTAAACTCACGTTTGCGAGTAACGCAGGCTAGCTCGTTCATTAAAGCCGCGTCTCGAATTGCACGATCCTCCCAATCCGATGCGTCCCTGCGCTTAACGATCTTTTGATACCACTCGGGTGAAACAAAACGAACGGCCCAAGAGTCTAATCCATAGCCTATTCGAGTTAAGATAGTGCCGTGGCCAGAACGAAGTAATGAATATTGTTGACGCCACTCGATTTCCACTGCATCGGTCTCTTTTCGAATAATCCCCCCAAGTTTTCGGCGCATTAACTGGTATACCGTTCCGCATTGCGCGGTAACCCAGGCAAAAAATGCAACCCCAGAAACAATCACGGCAGGATTATAGTTTCGATAATCTTGAATTAGCCTTAAAGCCCCCATGCACATCAGGGCATTGAAAACCAACGCATCCCCAAGCATTTCAAGCGTCCGTCCCCGAGGCGTAGAACGCGACTGAACACGAACGAGCCGGCTCCCCAGCGCACTTAAAATCATTCTTAATTCGAAAAAACAAACTCCCAAGGTATCGTGCTCGCGATAAATGAGTTGAACGGCTAAGAGTCCTACACACGTATGAAGCCAGGTTAAATGATCGGGATGGAGCCAAGAGCTTTTTAATTTTTCAGCAATCTTTTGGAGCCAAGGGTAACGGAAATACCGATTTAGTGGATCCACTAAGAGCTGAGCAGTCTCTACCGGAAGCGAAGGATAGGCTTTCGTTTGTGCACCAAAATCATTGCCCATTCTTTATGCTAACCCAATTTTTCTGAGCCTGACAAGGCTTAAGGAGCATGGTAAATTCTGCACATGCCACGACTGACTCAAATTACCCCTTCCGCCGACCCTTTAAAACTTCAAGTGCGATTCGATACTCAAGAAGAGTTCACGATCCCCTACCTAGAGCTTCGCTTTGAGTGCCCTTGCGCAACCTGTGTCGACGAAATTACAGGAAAGCGAACGCTGAAAATCGAATCTCTTCGAAAGGACGTAAAACCTAAAAGCATTGAACCCGTGGGCAATTATGGGGTAAAAATCAATTGGAATGACGGCCACAGTACCGGGATGTACCACTTTGATCGACTGTATCAAATGGGGGAGCGCAATCGGTCTTAACGTTTTTTAAAAATTTCAATTTTCTTCTTCAATGTAATCGTAAAATCGCTTGACCACTGGGTCTATTTTTACCCAAGACGGAGACCAGCTTTCTAAAGTCAGGTCTCCGAGTTTTCGTACTCGGCTTAAGGCGACGTACCCTTGCCCGTGTTCCCACGCTCCTGACAAATCCACATGAACTTGATCCAACGTGGCTCCCTGCGCTTTGTGAATGGTACAAGCCCAAGCCAAGTTTAACGGAAAATTGGTCGCGGAAGCCACCACTAACCCCTCGGCGTCCAATAAACTAAACGTCACCGGTTCCACAAAGACGGTCTTCCCCGATAAAAGCTCGATTTCAATTTCATCGGCATTGAGCTGAATCACCACCCCTAAAGTACCATTTACCCAACGGTGATCCGGGTCGTTGTGCCTAAACATTACGGTGGCGCCTTCTTTTAAAACCAAAATTTCGGGGATCGGGGCTTGGCGTTTTATTTCGTCTACTTTTTTAGCGACCCCCAGATACACGCTCGGATATTGTTTCACGGGACCGACTAATTGATTGAGCCGTTCTTGGTTGTAACGCTCCACTTGATTGCGCCTCGCAAACAAGCGCGTCCCTTGGAAATCGCCTCCCACCTTTAACACCCGGTCCCTGAGCGTACGCCCTCCATGCGCAGAAATCACTCCCCAGCGCAGCTCATTCAGAACCTCGTTCCATTCCGAATCGGAAGAGCGGACGATCGTTTTTAAATTCAAGTGTGAAAATTCGGTTGTCGTCCACTTTTCAGTCAGAAAACACCACGGCTTAGTCACCGGAGGAAGCTGAGCAAAGTCGCCAACAGAGATCATGCGAATTCCTCCCCAAGGCAGCGGATTTGCCCGCGCTTGTCGCGCAATTTGTTCGGCGGCTTCCCACTCTTGTCCACCGATCATTGAAATTTCATCGATCAAGATTATTTTTGTTTTGCGGATTCGGGTGACAATTCCTCGGTGTTTTAAAGCCCGCGCAACCACCGCGTCCACGCCGCCTTCCATAATGCCAAGGCCGAAATAACTGTGAAAAGTCCTCCCCCCTAAAAGGATGGCGGCAGTCCCCGTAGAGGCTAAAACAACAATTCCGGGTGTAGCATCATTTGCTTCCGCGTAAGTTTGACTCAACCACTCTTTTACAACCGTGGACTTGCCCGTTCCGGCTCCCCCAGTTAAAAAACAATTTTGCTCCCGACTTAATACATCTAAGGCTCGCTTTTGATCCTTCGTCCAATGAAATTCTTTCGCTCTGCTCAAGGAGACTCCTGATTCCGCGCTTTTCCACCAGGAAACGAGTACCAAAGCCGAGTAGTCAAAAGTAATCCCACCACAGCGACGGGAATCATCGCCACGGGCCAGGCAACCCAATGGTGTGGGTCCTTTGCGGCTTCGCCATTGGGTAAAATCGATCCATAGACTAAAGCCTCTGCCCCGCTCCCCAAATACACGAGCCCATCAATCATTCCCACCGCAGTGCCTACGTTGCGTTTTCCCCCGAAGTCCATGCTTGCAGTGCCAGAAAGCATTCCATGGACTCCAATAATCGCCATGGACAACACCACCATCAGCCACCCCAAGTAGGGAGACTCTAACAAAAACAACGCTAAAATTGCTCCAATCGCCATCGCGCAATACAAGAGCGCAGAAACAGGCCCGCGCCGGGATTGAAACACTTTATCAGAGACGGTACCGGCCACCACGCCGCCTAAAATACCCGCACAACACAAAAGCAATCCCCAATTCGCGGGTACAAACTGCGCGGAAATTCCGGTCTGCTTAGAGAAAATTACATACCACTGCATGATGGCATTTCTTAAAAACCCGCTACAGAATTCCACTAATGCAATCGTGACGATTGCCGGATTCGAAAGCATTTTTAATGCGACTTGTTTTAAGGGAAGTGGCTGACCTAACTCACCCTGAGACGCATCTGCGGTGTCAATTTCGGGAAAACCTGCATCTTCAGGAGAATCGCAAACAAACACATACGACAAAATGAAGAAACCGATCAGCAGGAGCGTGGGAACGAAAAAGACCCAAGGTAACGGAAAGGTTTTTACGATCATTCCGCCCCAATCGTATGCAAAATAAAGGCCCAAGGAGATCAAAATGCCAAAAATTCCGCCAAACGTTCCACGTTCGCGCAAATGGAACCAAGAGGCGTTGACTTTTACGATCGAAACCGCACCAAAACTTTGAAAATACATATTGATGCCGTAAAGAACGGAAAACACGACCACCAAATGCGACGTAAAATTAAAATACGTCACTAGCCCCATCAAAAAGTTGGCGGCAGCAGACCCAAAAGCGGCCAACAAGATTGTATTTCGGCCTCCAATTTTATCAGTCAATGGACCATTGACCACAAAGGAGACTCCATAAACCACGGTACCGACGAAAAATATGGTTCCAAAATCATGGTTAGACATCAAATCCCCGAATGCACTCTTACTGACCGTCAAATTATAGCGGCCCATATACAAAAAGGCATAGGTGAGTCCAAGCGGAAGCCAGTTCCATAAACGACGGCGCTTGAATGATTTTGAAAAACCGAGGTCCACTTTGGGTAATCGAGATAAGACAAACCAAACAACTGCAAGCAAAATCACGATGGGCAAACCTTGCGTAAAACTATCGATGAGCATGGCGCAAACCTAGCAACGGAAGACTATACTGGCAAGTCAGCAATCTGGCTCTTGAGTGATTTTATGAATAAAGCTATTCTACTAGAACATCATGGCGCTTCCCCACTTTATCACTGACAAAATCAAATACCCCATAGGACTCCTGATGTATGGCCCGCTCACAGCACTTTACCTTACCGTAAATCGTCATACCTGGGGAATCGCGCACCCCCTTCCGCTTTCGTGGATTGACCGAGTTACTCCGTTTCTTCCCTATACCCTCCCCCTGTACCTCTGCCACATCTTGCAACTCACGCTGGCTTACATTTGGATTAGAAAACCCGATAATGTTTCTAAATTTATTTATTCTTATACCGCCCTTCAATTGGCAAGCTGTGCGATTTTTTTAATTTTTCCGACTATTTTTCCGCGTGAAAACTATCCCATTCCTTCAGGTCTTCCCCACGAGCTGGAAGCCCTGTGGGCGTGGCTACGGACTACCGATTCTCCTACCAATTGTTTTCCATCACTGCATGTCAGTTCAGACTTTTTATCCGCATTTGTTTTTTTAGACGAGGAGAGCCCCACCAAATTCTGGTTCCTGTTTATCTGGGCCGTACTCATTTCGATTTCTACACTGACCACGAAACAGCACTATTTTGCGGACATTGTGGGTGGCTTTGCGTTTAGTGCTTTCTTCTTTTGGCTTTTTCACCGCAAAGCAAGCTACTATTCGGCTAAACTGCCAAATCTTTTGCAATTTTAAAAAACTCTTTTGGCAACAGGGTTGGGTTTTTGCCCAATTTTGAAAACGAATTAATGACCACTTCGTTTCCTTTCACTCCCACCATTCCCTCTTTTACTCCCCCCAACAAAGCATGCACAGCTACCGAGCCAAGAGTAGACGCGAGCATGCGATCGTGCGCGCTTGGACTCCCGCCCCGCTGGGTATGTCCTAAAATCGTAAAGTGGGATGCGTGCCCCCGTTTTTCCAGGGCCTTCGCGAGCGGCGCCGCTCCCCCGAATTTACACCCTTCCGCTACCACAATAATCGAACTTGTTTTTCCGCGTCGAACACCACGATCAATGGTTTCGCAAATGGAATCTACCGTAACATCCACTTCGGGTACGATAATACTTTCTGCGCCACCGCCAATTCCGGTGTAAAGCGCAATCATGCCCGAGTGACGCCCCATGACTTCTACCAAAAATACTCGGTCGTGCGAACTTGCCGTATCGCGAATTTTGTCAATCAATTGGACTCCGGTATTTACCGCCGTATCGAACCCGATGGTATCTTCCGTTCCCGCAATATCGTTATCGATGGTTCCCGGAACGCCGATGACTGCCAAACCTGTTTCTTCGTGTAAAAGTTTTGCTCCCCGAAAAGAACCATCGCCACCAATAACCACTAAGGCATCCACGCCTTGCTTACACAAATTTTCATACCCTTTTTTACGCCCTGACTTCGTCAGAAACTCTTTACACCGCGAAGTCCGCAACACGGTTCCTCCGCGTTGGATAATATTGGCAACACTGGAGGGTCCCATCGGGTGGATTAATCCTTCCAGCAAACCCGAATACCCCCGCTGAACACCCATGGCTTCGCAATCGTGAGCAATCGCAGCCCGCGCAACTGCGCGAATCGCGGCGTTCATTCCGGGAGCGTCTCCGCCACTCGTCAATACGGCAATTCGTTTATATTTTTGTTTTTTTCCAGCTTTGTCTAAATTTTTAAATGTGGGAATTTTCAGCATATCAATGAATCCTTAACCCGTCCTCAAGTTCGCTTCTGAATTTCATCGGGCAGGCGAAAATCAGAACGTGGCGACAAACTGACCGAATGGACTTTAGGACCAGGAGGCAGTGTCGTCCGTTTAAATTGTTGTGAATAAAACCGATCATAAAAAATGGCCAGCGTTCGCGGCAGCGTTTTCAGCAATTCCGCATCGTCACTGAACGCAACCTCTGCAAGGGCCGAAATCTTTTCACGCGAATAACCGTGATTTAAAAAATGATAAATAAAAAAATCATGAAGTCGGTAACTTCCAATTTCATTTTCCGTGTTCTGCACCATTTGCCCATTGGCATCGGGAGGCAATAGTTCCGGAGAAATAGGCAGGTCCAAAATTTTTTCCAGAGTAGACTTTAAGATCCGCGACGCGGCTAAATCAGCCCAATACCCCACCAGGCCTTTCACTACGGTTTTGGGGATTCCCCCATTGACCGAGTAATGCGCCATTTGATCCGCATTAAACGTGCACCAGCCTAAAGCCAATTCCGAAAGATCCCCCGTGCCCACTAACAGACCTCGGTGTTCGTTCGCTAAATTAAATAAAATCTGTGTACGCTGCCGTGCCTGGGTGTTTTCGTACACCACACTCCGGTCAGTGGCGGACTTTCCCAAATCTTTCATTTGCTGGGCAACGGCTTCCGAAATCGGGACTTCAAGGTCCACATCCACCCCACTCTCTTTCAGGAGAGTGCGCGCAATGAGCAACGTTTTTTCGGAAGTTCCAGGTCCTGGGAGAGTGACACCGATGACCTTAAGCTTGCCTTTACCCTTTGCACCTCCAGAAAGCGCACGGGTCCGAAGGGCAACATTTAATGCATGCGTGGAATCGAGCCCGCCAGAAACTCCCACAATTAAAGATTGAGCTTGAGCCGATTCTACTCGTCGTAAAAGGCCTTGGGTTTGAATTTGAATGACATCTTCAAAATCTGGAATTTCTGCCAAGAACGGATACGCTTCTACTTTTCGTTTTAGTTCACTTAACCGAGGAGCAACGTGCGGAACCGTATGCACCATAATGCTGCGGCCCGTTTGTGCTGCAATCGCGGAATCGTGCTCGACCGACTCTAAATAGCAAACATCTTTGGATCGCGCATTGGTCATGCGCTCTAAATCTAAATCAACAGTCAGGTGCGGCTCGTTTTGAAAGAATGGGGCAACCTCACCGACGATCGTACCCAATTCGGCAAACAGGGTATGCCCAGAAAACACCGTGTCTTTACTGGACTCATAGGTTCCTGCACTTAAGTAAACATAGGCACAATGAAGTTTTTGAGATTGGACCTCTACCAGTTTCCGTCTAAATGCGGCCTTTCCAACCACTTCGTTGCTCGCGGATAAATTCAAAATCACATTGGCACCTTTTAAAGCCAACGCCGTCGAAGGCTCCCGCGGGGCCCAAAGGTCATGACAGATTTCAATTCCAATCCGAACGGGTCCGCTCGCAAAAACTTGGTGTGGCGAAACCCAAAACTCGCCTAGCTCGGGGTGTGAGAATTTTTCATTGACGGTTCTTCCGCTGACAAACCACCGGCGCTCGTAAAACTCGCCCATATTGGGTAAAAATAATTTTGGAATGACCCCTAAAACTTTTCCATGGTGAAACACCCACGCACAATTTAAAAACCGTCCATCTTGCAGCCGCAAAGGGGCTCCCACCACCCAAAACGAAGAATAGGACTCCGAAGCCTTTTTAATTTGGATTAAGGCTTGTTCAGACTCACGGATCAGGGATTCGGAGTGAAATAAATCTTCGCAGGAGTACCCCGTCAACGCGAGCTCCGCCGTCAGTAAAATACTGGAGCCCTGATCTGACAAAAGTCCAAAGTGATGAATCATGGACTGGGCGGTAGCCAAAGGCTGCCCAAGCTTAATCTCCGGAAAAACAGCGCTTACGCGGACAAATCCGAATTCGGCCCAATTGATCATGGAGTGGTAGAGGCCTCGGACTCGGCTGGGTTAACAGATTCGGCGGCAGGCGTAGAGACTGGCGCTTCACTGCTGGATGCCGTCACTTCTGGGGAAGATTTTTCTTCTGTTTCTTGCTTTGCATCTGTTTCTTGCTTAGCATCTGATTCTTGCTTTGCATCGGATTCCTGCTTAGGCGTTGCCAGTTGAACCGTAAGAGCGCGTTCATTTAAAGTTGCGCCTTCGAATTTCTTTACGGCTTCTTCGGCCAATGCGTCCGTTGCCATTTCAACGAAAGCATAGCCTTTCGAGCGACCACTTTTTCGATTTATAATTACTTTTGCTTG
>CAIMNF010000017.1 GCA_903842755.1 Oligoflexia bacterium | reverse complement strand
TTTTTTTTTTTACTTTTTTGGTAATGCTACTGGGAAGTTTTAACACATATTACATTTAGGACTTAACCCTTTCCGGTCATTTTGGCCGGATGACGCCAAATTTGGCGTCATCCAGAAAGTTGTACCCACTTAGCCGTTGACTTTACTAATCTAGAAGACTCCTACTGGCCTGTAAATTTTTATCTAACTAGGGTTAATATAGACGATCATCTTTCTCACTGGAAGCAAAACTATAACTTATAAATTGCGAAAGTTATGAGGATTTATTCCTTCATCGAATTTATAGCTGTTTTTATAAAAATAAACGGCTAGCTAAATAGCAACGCAATATTGCGACATCATCGTCCGTTTTCTACGCGAGGTATTTCAACAACAGCTCTGACTGTAAGTTATTCATATATGATTTACCATCAATCTGCTGTGATTAGATTCGCTTTTGACGCTTAATCCATCGATCTCGAGACCGCCGAGTGTACGATGGTGGAAGTCGACGCATTGCCAATAAATGAGCAAGTGGCCCAAAGAGTCCACCGTGTAAATCGCTTCGAATTGTGTCAGGATCTGGGCCACAATAGGTCTACATGGCCCCGAAACGCGAATCGTGGCCAGCCTCGACCGCGAAGACAGCGAGGACAGCCACAACAGCCGTTGCCTGCAGCTCAGCCGATTCCAGGTAAAAACAAACTTTCATACTAAAAGTCAATGTATTTATCTTATATTCGCCTGAAAATGCAGAGGAGGCTGTCCACGATGACAAGGACGGCTGCGGCAACATCGATTATGCTTTTGAAGTTGAAGATAGTGATCTTTTTCGCCCTCATATCGTCGAAGACCATCGACGGGGACCTCGCCCTGATCATGACCCTCTTCATCGACAATGGCATGGCGGCAAAAGGCAGGAGGTTATCCTGGATGATGATCCAGTCAGCTAGCATCGATTTCAGTCGCCAAGGCCGGCTTTTGTGACGGAATTCGATTTTCTGGTGGGGTTCATCTCTACCAGTTGGATCAGTATTGGAGAGCCTTTTTACGGAGCTACACCAAGACCAGGATAATCGGGTCGGAGATGCGCACCGATTGCATCAGAATGCCAACGAGCAGTAGGTAGAGTATTAGGCGTCATCTGGGGATAATATATTTCCAGTATAGGATCCGAATTGGCACCTTGCTGTCAATTTATTTGCGAAATTCGTCTTTCGGAAGGGACCGGCGAGGGGCTGCGTTGGTCGCGGTAGGTAAGTCGACCCTCTTACCTAGAAATATCTCTTAATTCTGCGAATAAACTTACACCTGAAACCCTCCATGCTAATTATCGGGTTTGTGAACTTTCTTCTGTTGAATTTGCAGGTTACAGCTGGGTCGGTCATGTCTGTTTTTCCTCTTACGGACGGAGCTGCGTTGCCTCGCGCAGACGTGTCCCCTACGAGATTGGGAACGCAGTGGAGTACCGGAGATGACCTCAATGATGCCACTTGAGACGGCGACGGAATTGAAGCGGTCAACCATGGCTCTCTCGTGAGCAGCAAGCGGAGGAGAATCGGGGTCCCTAGGGAGAAGCCGTCTAAGGCCCACTTTGGAGTATTTTTTAAATTGGATATACGATATCGTGTGTGTTTTTATATGCATTTTATAATATTTGAGCTATTTACATGTATTATATGCCTTGCGAGCAGCAAACGCGCTTACTTTAACGAGTTTGGAGCGATTTCGCCGCAAATTTTGCAAAATGTTTCTAATGATTTTTTTAAAGCTTTATCAGATTAAAATCCCCTTGAAATAAGTTATTCAAGGCTGTCA
>CAIMNF010000016.1 GCA_903842755.1 Oligoflexia bacterium | reverse complement strand
TGCACGAAGTGCAAAGTGGTAAAGAGAAAAGGCGTAGTCCGTGTGATTTGTGAAAACCCACGGCATAAGCAACGACAAGGCTAGGCTGATTTTTTGAATTTTAATCACGTTTTTAGTTCAATCAAGTCACTATTTTGAAAAGGGGATTGATATCTGAAAAAATAGGGTATCGGAACCGTTTTTGTCTTGACTTTTTTGCAAAAACTGACTAACTCAGATCTTTAAAATAAATTTTATATTGAAATTTGACAGATAGACTTAAGGGGTGAACCCCGGCGGTATTTACTTGCGGGCTAGGGCTTCAATAAGCAGCACGCATAAAAGGAGAAAACAGTGGCTCGTATAGCAGGAATTGACTTGCCGAAAAATAAACGCTCAGAAATTGGATTGACCTACATCTATGGCATTGGAAGGTCGACGGCGAAAAGAATGCTTCAAGATGCTAAGATCGATTTAAATAAGAAAATTGATGCATTGACTGAGGCTGAAGTAGCAAAGATTCGTGAATTTATCGATAAGCACCTCAAGGTTGAGGGAGATTTAAGGCGGGACGTGAGTATGAATATTAAGCGTCTTGTAGACCTTGGATGCTATCGTGGAACTCGGCATAAAAAAGGCCTTCCAGTTAGAGGGCAACGAACCCACTCTAACGCAAGGACTCGTAAGGGGCCTGCTGTTGCAATTGCAGGTAAAAAATCTATTAAGGCATTGAAGTAAGTAAAAGGTAAAAATTATGAGTGAAAATAAGACGGCAAAAGTTGAAGCGAAAGAAGTCGTGGCAAGCCCAGCGGGTGCTCCAGCGACAGAGACGGATTCCACAAAGAAAGTAAAGATTTCTTCCGGGAAGAAGAGTGTATCTACAGGGAAAGCATATATTCTTTCTACATTTAACAATACCATTATAACCCTGACGGATCAGATGGGGAATGCCATCGCATGGTCCAGTGCTGGAGCTAAAGGATTTCGTGGATCGCGAAAAAATACTCCTTTTGCAGCCCAGGTTGCGGCCGAGGAAGCGGCCCGTAAGGCGTATGACATGGGGTTGCGAAGTGTGAGTGTGTATGTGAGCGGTCCTGGTTCAGGGCGTGAGTCTGCACTCAGAGCTATGTCATTGGCAGGATTGAGGGTTACCTACATAGAGGATACTACACCAATCCCACATAACGGATGTCGGCCACCAAAGGCACGTCGAGTTTAATTAAAGGTTAATCAAGGAGAATTTATGGCGCGATATTCAGGTGCAGTTTGTAGGTTTTGCAGAAGAGAAAATCAAAAGTTATTTTTAAAAGGGGATCGTTGTTTCACGGAAAAGTGTGCGTTTGAAAGACGCGCATATCCGCCGGGACAACATGGTCAAGGTCGAATTAAATTTTCAGAGTATGGATTGCAGCTTCGTGAAAAACAAAAAGTGAGAAGAATGTATGGATTGCTCGAAAAGCAATTCAGAAATCTTTTCGGTAAAGCGGATCGTTTGGTTGGCATTACGGGGGAGAACTTCCTCTCGTTACTTGAGCGTCGATTGGACAATATTGTTTATCGTGCTGGCTTTTCAAATAGCAGAGCTGAAGCAAGGCAGCTTGTTCGGCATGGTCATTTCTTAGTGAATGGAAAGAAAATCAATATTCCGTCCTATTTAATATCTAAGGGAGATGAGGTCGTTATTCGTGAGAAGAGTCATGGCTTGATCCAAATCAAGGCAGCATTAGAGGCCTCAAAACGAAAAGAAATTCCTCAATGGCTTGAAATGAGCCCTGCAGAGTTTAAGGTCAAGATACGTGACCTACCAGTTCGAGATGATGTTACCGCTCCAATCGAAGAG
>CAIMNF010000015.1 GCA_903842755.1 Oligoflexia bacterium | reverse complement strand
TTTTTTCTACCGTTGGCCCAGTGACAATGTGAATCTGTGTGCCCATCTCACGCGCAATAATTTGCGCAAGAGTTGTTTTTCCTAATCCAGGGGGGCCCGCCAATAATACGTGATCCAAGGCATCTCCGCGCTGCTTTGCGGCCTTGATAAAAAGATCAATCTTTTCCCGAACATTTTCTTGGCCAATGTATTCCGCAAGAAACTGCGGCCTTAAGCTTTGTTCAATTTTTATTTCGCTTGAGGCCTGTTCTTCCGGAATTTGACTAGAGAGTATTCTCGTTTCTTCCATTCGGTTCTTCCTTAAATGCTCGTTTGGAGGGCCCGCTTGATCACATCCTCAACCTGCGAGCATTGTTTTTCCATTAATACTTTTTCGATCATTGTTTTTGCATGGGCTTCCTTGTAGCCAAGCGCTTGGAGGGCTAAGTACGACTCAATAAAAAGCGGTCCCGCGCGGTCAACGCCCATTCCCGGTGTACTCGATTTCTTCTCTAGGACAAAAACTTGATTCTCTACTTTTTTGCGGAGGGTATCTTTTAATTCTAAAATAATTCTCTCCGCAGTCTTTTTCCCAACACCGGAAATGTGCGTGAGGGCGTCTTTATCTTCATCGAGAATCATTTGAATTAACGAAGATGCATCCGTAAAAGAAAGTAAACCCAAGGCCATTTTTGGACCAACACCGGATACAGAAAGAAAAGTCATGTAGAGGCTTTTTTCGGCCGCCGTAAGGAAACCATAAAGGTCCAAGGCGTCTTCACGAACATGCGTATAAAGATAAACTTCCGCGCGCTGGCCTGGAATTAAGATTTCGTACCGGGGATGATCGGGGGTTTTGACTTGGTAACCCACAATTCCGTTTGACTCGTTCCCCACAGCCAGGATCATCTCACCCTGATTTCGCTCTTTAACAACACCAGACAGATACGCAAGCATGGGCTACCCCTTTTCGGTTAAGCTAACAAAATTTAAACCGTGAAGCCAGGGGTTAATAAAAGACAATTAGGCTTTTTTGACTACTTTTGCCGCAAATATATCTTTGAGTGTGTGCCGAGAAGATGGGCCTTTCGGCGCCTTTAGATTAGGCTTTCCGGAAGAAAGCGGAGATAACCCGTGCGCTACGGCAAGAGCAAGAGCATCGGAAGCGTCGGCCGTCGCAAAAGCCTGTTTTCCTAAGAAAAGTTGAAGCATTTTGGAAACCTGTTCTTTATCGGCGCGCCCGTGCCCTGTGATGATGCTCTTTACTTCCGTGACGCTGTATTCGTAAATTTCCAAGTCGTTCATGGCCCCGCAAAGTAAGACCACACCCCGCGCCTGACCAAGTTTTAATGCCGACATTGCGTTTTTGGCAAAAAATACTTTTTCCACGGCTATAGCCTGAGGTTTAAAGCGTTGAATCACCTGGGTCAGCTCTTGGTAAATTTCTTTTAACCGTGAAGGCGTCGTTTCATCAACGGGGATATCTCGATATTCTTTATGAAAAAGGCGTATCGTACCGTGCTCAAGCACCGAAAGGGAACTCCCCAATCGTTCAATACACCCATACCCCAAAAGTCGCGATCCTGGATCGATCCCCAGAATACGCATCAATTGGCGTGTACGCCAAAGTGATCCAATGCCAATTTATTCAGTTGTTCGGTTCGCTCTGGATTTCCTAAAACACCACATTCTTTGCCAATTTTTTCTAGATTTTCAAGCGCGTAATCTAAATCCTCTTGAGTATGAGTGGCCATATAGCTGGTACGAATCAGTGTGCAGCCCTCAGGGACAGCGGGGCGCACGACTGGAGTAACAAATACTCCTGCCTCGCAGAGCTTTTGCGTCACCACAAAGGTCGTTGCATCATCCCCAATGAGAAGAGGGATAATTGGAGTAGTGCTATTCAGCGTATTAAATCCAAGATCTTTTAAGTTCTTATTCATGTAATCCGCATTTTTACGAAGCTTCTCAATATGCTGCGGTTCGGTTTCCATAATATCTAAGCACTTTAAAGCAGTTGCTACTGCAGCAGGACTCATGGCTGCACTAAAAATAAATGGTCGTGCCTTATGCTTAATGTAATGAACAACGTCTGCATTGCCCGCAATAAATCCGCCAATCGACGCAAACGATTTCGAAAAGGTTCCCATGACCAAGTCTACTTGATCATTCAAATTAAAATGGTGGCCTGTACCTTCACCTCTGGCACCTAATACTCCAAGCGAGTGCGCATCATCGACGTAAACTTTGCAATTGTACTTTTGCGCAAGCTCTACAATACCGGGTAAATTCAATACATCGCCCGACATTGAAAAAACACCGTCTGCGACGATCATTGCTCCGTCGTATTTTTCACGAGAATTTTTCAAAACCCGCTCTAAATCGGCCATATCGTTATGTTTAAAACGAACGGTATCGCCCAGAGTAACTTGAGTGCCTTCCACGATCGAAGCATGGTTTTCTCGATCACTGTAAATGACATCGCTGCGGCCAACTAGGCACCCGAGAGTTCCTTGATTGACAAAAAACCCGGTCGAGAAACAAAGCGCTGCTTGTTTACCCACAAACTTCGCTAAGCGCGCTTCAAGCTCCTCGTGCAGGTCTAAATTACCGTTCAAGAAACGTGAACCCGTACATCCCGTACCATACTTTTCAATCGCTTCTTTTGCTGCGGCCATAACACGGGGATCATGGGTAAGTCCCAAGTAATTATTTGAACCAATCATCACCTGGCGCTTGCCGTGGGTGACCACATTATTTCCGGTGGATGCAGTGATTGGCCTAAAATAAGGATAAAGTCCCATGGCTTGTAGCTTCTTGGCGTCTTCCCATCGGTAACACTTTGAGAATAAGTCTTTAGCCGGATTTGCAGGTGAAGTGACTTGTCGCTGAATTGAATGAGAACTCATAAAATCTCCCTTATTTCAATTAGTTATATTTGACTTAATGAGTCCAGTCAAGAATAAATTAGGTCTTTTATTATATGACTAATATGATATACTATTATTAAGGAACACTCCTAAAAGGATAAACACTTGATTAATCAGGTAAATAAGGCCCCCATCATTCCGCTGTCGACGTCGCAGCCTAAGCATTCTGAGCACGATCCGGGCTCAAGCCAGGGGAGTGGGATGTTTTATGATGGACCAATATTGGAGAAGGAAAAGGAAGCTACGTCTCCGACAGAGGACGCAGAAGAACAGGAAAACGAAACAGAAGAAAATCCCGACCCAAAAACGCGTAAACTAAGCCTAGTAAAGAAAGAAAAACCAATAAAGATCAACAGCTTAAATCTCGTTTACGAAGAATTTTGCAAGAAAAAAGAGGACAGTGCAAGCATAGGAATTACCACCCAGTATACGACTGACTCTGTGCCGGCGAAGGGAATGCTACTCAATAAAAAGGCCGTTTAATTTAACGATAGCTGTCTCGATCTGGAGCGTCCGGTGCTAAGTCCAAATAATTTCGGAATGCCTGAGCCGCTTTTTGTGCGTCCCCACTATCTCGGTATGCCCATCCCAATTTCTTATAAATTTCTGGATTTCCCTTATCGATTGCTAAAGCAGCCATATAGAGAGCAATCGCGGAAGGAAACTGTCGTTTCAGATAATTTACGTAACCCGCTCCCACTTTTGCAGCCGAATTGGCCGGGTCCGTTTGCATGGCCCGAGTAAAAAGCTTTAGCGCATCCTCTAATCCATTCACGCGGATATAAAGGTTACCTTCCTCTACCATCGCAACAATCAGCTTTGGATTAATCTTTAGCTCCTCGTCAAGCTCAGCAATGGCCTCTTTCGTTCTTCCCATTTTGCTCAGCAGCAGCGCTCTTCGGTAGTGAAGTTCAGGGAAACGCGGCGAAATCTCAAAAATACGATTCAGCTCTTGATTGGCAGCTTCGAAATTTGAATCTTTTAAAAAGATCTCAAACCGCTGGACGTACCCAAATGGGTCCGAAAGCTTTCGATCGGAGTAAGCTTTAAAAGCCTCAAGAGTTTTTTTATAGAACTCTTTCTTCGTGCCAATTTGCTTTTGATAAATCAAAGCCTCAATTTTATAAGATTCAGGAAAATCGGGATCCAGTTCTATGGCTTGTTCTGCAAACTGAAACGCCTTTACAAAATCATTCGCCAAATAATAAATTTCCCCAATCCCGGCAACTAGATCCGCCCGAGCCCTAACCATCCGGGTAAGATCGTCTTGAATACGGGCTACTGCAATATCAACTCCATCTGTCTTTAAAAAACACTTTGCGGAACCGATAATTGCATTTCCATTCGAGGGATCCAAGCGTTGCGCGAGCGTGTAAAAAAATTGCGCATCTTTGCATTGATCTAATTCTTTTAAAGCGTTTGCGTAAGAAGCATAAACATCCGTATCTACCGAATCCCGCGCCATTGCCTTTCGATAAAACTGCATTGCTTGGACAAAAAATCCCTGTTGAAAGGCGAGATCTCCGGATAAACGATCGATTGAACTCTTCAACTTAGGAAACTCGCGGTATTTGGCTAAGTATTTTAACGCGTCATCGTAGTCATGATTTTTGATGCTCGCATCGATAACCTTAATTACAATTTCGGTCGATTTTGGCTCTATAGCCAATGCCTTTTCGTAATTGGACTTTGCTTTTTGCAGCTGCCCCATCTGAAAAAACAAATCTCCCATTTTCTCCAGCGGCACCGGTGACTTCGGATAGGCCTCTCGTGCTTGAAGAATTAAGGTCGTGGCTTCATGGTATTTTTGTTCCTTAATGAGCCGTTCCCCGTCCAAAACAAACTTATACATTTTTGCCAAATTTTTATAATGGGAACCGTTCTCGCTATTTGCAAGTAAGCTATAATATTCTAAGCGTAAGTCTTCGTTTCTGGGATCCACATGGAGCGCAATCTCGATGGTCTTAACAGCCAAGTCCGAATTCTTTTCCGCAAGAGCGAGTTTTGATTTGTAAATCAATGCCTCAACATATTCCGGCGGACTTTGAAGGGAAGGATTAGAATAAAGTAACTCTACTAGCCGGCCCATACTTTTTGAATCGCCTTGCTTAGAGGCAATTCGAACCAGGCCAAGAATAGACTTTGCGTGGCGGGTATTGTAAGAGCGCGCACGCTTGTAATCCTCGATCGCCTCATCGTATTCTTTATCCTGCTCATGAAGCCAACCCAAAAGATAAAAATACTTAGGCAATGGAAAGGAGGTCGCAGAAATCTGACTTAAAAACCTTCGCGCGTTTCCATACTCGTGCTTAAGTGAGTAAAGCCAACCCAAATAGTAATAAAGAGCAGCATCGACGTTTCCGCTTACTTTTAAATACTCGGTTAACCGCTGAATGGCCGCGTCGTATCGCCTAAGCATTGCCAAAAATTCAACTTCTGCAATTAACGTCTCTACCAGGTCAATTTGTTTAGAAGTCGAAAGCTCAATTAGTTTGTTAATCACCGAAAATGTTTTTTCGTCCTTATTGGAGGAGTCGATGAGGTTAATATAACAGGAGGCAAGCATCGCAAGCGCCCGAACATTTTGGGGATCGACCTTGAGCGCCTTTTGAAAACCTTCCACAGCCTTGCGGTACCCGACAACCGTATCTTGCTTATAGTATTCTTGAATGGTCCGATCGTAGATCTTTTTACTAATTTCTGGATTTGGCCGGTCCGTAGGAGGCGAGGGGAGCTCCGGCCTTACCGGTCGCATGGTTACATGCGTGGGCGCTTTACTGGGCTCTGGCTCGTCCTCATCAAAATAATAGTCGTAGGCAAGCAAGACCAAGCACATCATCACGAGCATGGATTTTTTAGGGATGCCAAAGCGCCGTTTTTGGGGAAGGTCAAAATCTTTTGCCTTTAGCTCAGGAGGGGCTTCAAAGATTGCGGTCTTTTGATTTTGAGTTTCCCGGTCGACCCATTCATTTTCTTCTGGAAGCGGCTCTGGTGGTTTAAGATCGCTTTTGGCGGGAGCCTCAATTAAAGGCTTACTCATCACAGTCACACTGGTTTTTTGAGTGTCAGGGTCTTCGGTGAACCGGTGTTTATTTTCGTCTGATACAATCGTTTTTGCATCTTCGGATTCAGAGGTTGAAAAATCATCTTTCCGCGAGGGCGGAGGAGACTCCTGAGTTCCTCCTTCGGCTTGAGCCAAGATCGATTCAAACTCTGGCGAGGCGTGCAGGGGGAAAAAAAATCTACCGGGAGATTCTGCCACTTCGTCCTGAGAAGTAACAAGCTTTTTGCGAATTTGGTCGACGACCTCTTCAAAGGTCAGCGGCTGGCTTTCACTTCCATCTGAACTTCGTCGAATCACAAATTTCTTAGACATGTGCTCCTAATGGCTAAGGGAGATTTCCTTTAACTGTACAATAAATTGCTGGGGCAAAACCCCAAGCGCAATCACCGCGAGTGCGATTAAAACGGATATCGTCTTACTTGCTACGCTTCCGCTCCACTGGGCTGCCTGAGGATCCGCGTCACGCATCACCATGAGTGCAATGGGGCGAAGGTACGTATAAGCGTTAACTACAACACAAAGGGCTGCAATTACCACAAAGACGGTCTCGCCTGCATCGATGCCCGCAGTAAATACCGCGTATTTCCCAATAAAACCTGCGGTAAACGGAAGCCCAGCCATGGAGCATAAAAAAACGCCCCAAACCACGGTTTGCAATGGATTCCTTTTCATGAGCCCCGTTAGGTCGATGAGCTCAACCCCAGCGTCTGCCTGAGGAGCAGATTGCCCCATCAGAATAAAAATCCCTGCACTCATCAAACTATATCCAATGAGATAGACCCAAATCGCATATAAGTTTTGGCTCTGAGTAAGACTGCTCAACACCCCTAAAGTCAAATATCCCGTATGTCCAATGGCAGAATAAGCAAATAGACGCTTCAGATTCGTTTGAGTTAGCGCAACTAAGGCTCCATAGCCAAGGCTTAATACCGCTAAACCTCTTAAACTTGATTTAATCCACATCGCATATGACTCCCACCCCGCGGCTTGGTAATCCACTAAATGCACGATGCGAACCACCCCAACAAAGGCCGCCACGGTGACGATCGAAGCCATTATGCCTGTCACGGCAGTAGGAGCGCCCTCGTACACATCCGGCTTCCAAAAATGAAACGGAACGGCTGCTACTTTAAAAAACAGAGCAATCAACAGTAAAGAATGCCCAATTAAAAACAGAAGCTCAGGACGACTATTTTGCTGAGACCAACGATAAACGGCGCTCATATCTGTACTGCCCGTGGCTCCAAAAACCATCGCACACCCAAAAAGATAAAATGCGCCCAAAACACTACCCATGACAAAGTATTTTAAGGCTGCCTCATTTGACCGTGAATCATTTCTCCGAAATCCGACCAACGTATAGGCCGGAATGGATAAAACTTCTAACGCAATAAAAAAGGCCATTAAATCTTTTGCTGCCGCCATTAGCGAGCTGCCCAAAATTAAAATCAAAACAAGGTGGTAATAATCGGAGTAATGAATGCCTTCCTTCGTCAGGTATCGAGACGACCCCACACAAAAAAGAATTCCCAATCCGCATAACAAAATCAAGATCATCATTCCAAAAGATGAAATTTCGATTGCCCCGTGGAAAAGTGAAGTTGTGGATACCCCCCATTGTCCTTCGGCCGCAAAAAAAGTAAACAGTAGGGTGGTGATCGCAGAAATTTGGGCCGGCCGTTTCGTCTCTACCCGAATCATGCTTAAAATAAGAGTAACCAATATTCCGCCACTCAAAATCCAATATGGCGCAAAAAGATCCCCGTTCATTAAACTCATGTTCCGTTTCCTTTCATGACCCAGAGGGGCTGAAATCCTAATATAATCACAAAAAAGAGGACTCCGATTAGCACGATCACGTCATACAATTCAATATCCCGCCCCGACGATTCTCCGGTCACCTCACCAAACCCTAGCCGCTGATAAAACCTCAGCAAATAAAGGGCTCCAAAAATCACCCCAAGCCCGCCGATCACTACCGCAACTGGATTGGACTGAAATGCCGAAATCATGACCAAAAATTCTCCCACAAAATTGGCAGTTCCTGGAAGCGCAACACCCCCTAAAATGAATCCAAAAAAGATCAAAAACAATAGGGGATATTCCTTCGCCAAACCATGATAAGTGTCTAAGCGGAGACCTCCCCTTCGAACTTCTACAAGATGCAGAATATAAAACAATCCTGCACTTACTAAAGTATGGCCCACACTGAGCAACACCGCCGCAGCAACACCCCCAGGGCTTAATGAAAAAACTCCAAACAGGACAAAACCCAAATGGCTGATCGAAGAATACGAAAGAAGCGTTTTTGGATCCCGTGCCCGAATCGCGAGGAAAGCGGGGTAAAGTATTGAAACCGCACAAAGTCCTAAAAGGAGGGGTTGCACCTCCGCGAGCGGCGCACCAAAAAGGGGAAGCACAAACCGAATCAAACCAAATACCCCTAACTTAGATAAAATGGCTGACATCCACAGAGTGGCTGGCATCGGGGCCATCGTATAGGCATCCTTGAGCCATGCATGAAAGGGGACCATCGGAACTTTAATTGCAAATGCCAAGAAAAACCCGAAAAAGCACCATTGAGCATTTGGATCCTTGCTTGCCACCGTGATGAGGTCAGCTAAATCACCCGAATAGCGTCCGGTTGCGGTGTGGTAGATTGACATTAAATAAAAGATACTCACGAGCATCAAAACGGAACCCAATAGACTCATTAAAAAAAATTTAAAAACAGCTGCAGCTTTGGTCGACTCTCCCCAAATCCCAATCATCAGAATCATGGGAACAAATACCGCTTCGTAAAAAATGTAAAAAACGACAAGATCCGTGCACAAAAATGCGCCATTTAAAAAGCCAGTCATCGAAAAGCCCAAAAACGAAAATAATCGCGGAAACTTCCGATTCCAGACTCCACTCAAACTAAAGGCCAACAAACACACGACCGCATTCAACAGCACAAACCAAACCGAAACCGAGTCCAGCCTTAAATTGAGAGTAAGCCCCATGGCGGGGAACCAGCTTATTTTTTGATCAATCACTACCCCCGGTGTTGTAGAAAACAACACATTGCTGCACAAAAAAAGGCTCACTAAAAAAAGCGCGAGCGCACCCAAGATTGCATAGGACCTTTGCAAAGATTTGGGAGATAAGACGGATAGAACTCCTAAAAAAAACGGCGCTGCAATTAAAACAGACAAATAACTATAGTTTTCCATATGGCCCCCATCCAAAAACAAACACGAAGAGTGCCACGCTTGCGCACACCAAGATCATCATTAAATACGCTTGAATGGAGCCCGCTTGGAACGACCTGAGTAACGTTCCAGAAAGTTGGGCTACCGCCCCCGACCAGCGAAGCGCTCTTTGAAAGATACCTTCCTCGATCCATTGGTCGAGCGCTTTGGCTATAGACTCGGTTCCGCCACCGAAGACCCTTTGATAAATAAAATCAATGCCCCATCCCTGCTCTAGGAAGGAAATCGGTTTTTCCGGAGTCTGCACTTGTTTATATTTAAAATAGGCAATGCCGCAACCGCTCACCGCAACCAACCAGCTAACAGCCATTACCCCATACTTTAAACTGGAATGGGCGGTCTCACCTTCTTCTGCTCCATAGGGTGCGCCAAACCATCCGCCAACGAGCGACAATATCGCCAGAATCATTAAAGGCACAGTCATCAAAAGTGGAGACTCGTGCACTTTTTTTGCTCGCTCTTTTTCCACTCGATTGGGACTAAAAAACACGAGGACAAAAAGTCGAGTCATGTAAAATGCCGTTAAAAATGCTGAGACGATCGCAAGCCCAAATAAAAAGCCCCCTCCGGATGGCGACGTCAAGGATTTAAAGATAATTTCATCTTTTGAAAAAAAGCCACTGAAGGGTAAAATCCCAGTAATTGCGGCCGTACCAATTCCAAAGGTTACCGCTGTGATCGGCATTTTTTTCCGAAGGTCTCCCATTTTAAAAACATTTTGTTCTTCGTGAAGCGCATGGATCACACTCCCCGCTCCAAGAAACAAAAGCGCTTTGAAAAATGCGTGGGTCATGACATGAAAAACTCCTGCATCAAAAGCACCAACGCCACAGCCCAAAAACATAAAACCCAATTGAGAAACGGTCGAATAGGCTAAAATCTTTTTAATGTCGGATTGAGCACACGCAATAGTCGCAGCTAAAAATGCGGTCAGTCCACCGACAAGCGCAATCACGGACATCGTCACTGGGGAAGATGAAATCACAACGGATAACCGCGTCAGCAAATAAACGCCACTGGTCACCATTGTTGCTGCGTGGATGAGAGCTGACACGGGAGTCGGACCAGCCATCGCGTCTGGCAGCCAGGTAAACAGAGGGATCTGTGCCGACTTTCCGGTACAAGCAAAAAAAATCGCGAGTCCGAACGCCGTAAGCATTCCACCTTCTGTGGACCAATGAGCCGAATTGAGCTGCAAAAGGTCCAGAGAGCCCACCTGTTGGAAGGCGATGAACATGGCCACCAAGAATCCCAAATCTCCAACACGATTCATAATAAAGGCTTTTTGTCCGGCCTTAACTTTTTCAGGATCGCTAAACCAGTAGCCGATCAATAGGTAACTTGCGAGTCCTACCCCTTCCCACCCTAAAAAAACGACCGGCAGTGACGTGCCCAAGACTAGAGTGAGCATAAAAAAGCAGAATAAATTCAAATAAGCGAAAAAGCGCGCGGGCGTGGCATCGTCTTTCATATAGGCGACCGAATATAGGTGAATCAAAGTTCCTACGCCCGTAATCACTAGTGCAAAAATTGAGCTCAACGAGTCAAACCTCAATGAAAAATCAACGCTTAACCCATGCGCACCCTTGAGCTGAATCCATTGAAACAGCGTCTCTTCAAAAATTCGACCATCTGCCGGAAGATTTAATAACCTAATTTCTTGAATCAAAACGACCGCAAACGAAGCGACCATTACGCAAGTTCCAATAATTCCGGCAAGTTTTGCGCCCCCAGTTGCGCCAGTTGAGGTTGAACCGCCCACAATTCCATTGCGCCTAGCCCCAGCCCCAAGTTGCAGCAAACCATTTAAGATAAATCCGACCAGGGGTAAAAGTAAAATGAGTGACAGTGACATAAAATTTAATCCCTCAGAAGTTGAATGCTGTCTGAATTTACGGTTTTTAACGTTCTAAAAAGTGCGATCACCAATCCAAGCCCTGCGGCAGCTTCGGCTGCAGCGATGGCCATCACAAAGATACTCATGACTTCCCCATCTACTCGTTGATGAATCTTTGAAAACGTCACAAATAAAAGATTCGAGGCATTGAGCATGAGCTCAATTCCCATCATCATAATAAGTAGATTGCGCCTAAAAATCACTCCCATAAGCCCAATTAAAAAGATCATCACGGCAAGGACCAACGGCATCCACAGTTGAAAAATCATGTCTCACTCCCGTTTTTCGAAGACTTTGTTCCTCGCTTTGCCAACGTGATGGTCGCAATGACCGCGGCCAATATCAAAAAGGACAATAGTTCAAATTGAAACACATTATCCTTAAACAACGCCTCAGAAATCACCTGTACGCTGCCGCCTAATCGAATAATCTCATCCGAGTTAAGTGTTCCCGTTGGATGAACGTCCGCAGAAGAGTACACGGCTTTAACCAAAATCGTTCCGAGAGCGACCAGGCTTAAAGAAGTCACGACCTTTAACAAAAATCCCGTTTTTTCTAAATCGTTTTCTGTATGGTGATCATTGAGCAACATGATGACAAACACGAACAGAACCATGATTGCCCCGGTATAAATGAGGATCTGCAGAGCGGCCACAAAATGCGCGCCCAAAACGGCGTAGATACCTGCAAACGAAAACAATACCAAAATCAGCGAAAAGGCAGCCGAGACCGCATTCTTCTTAAACACCACCATTAACGAACCCAGGAGCGCGATCGTCGCAAAAGCTATAAATGCGACAAACGAATAATCGATCTCAAAACTCATGGTTTGTTTCCTCGTTGCTCGACCAGAAAATCTTTAACATAAACCGATCTTTTTTCCTGACTCATCTCATAGATATTACTGAGTTTGATCGCATCTTTTGGGCACGCCTCTTCACACATTCCACAAAAACAACACCGTAATACATCGATTTCAAATTTAACCGGATATTTCTCTTTATCTTCGCGCTCACCCGCAACAATATGAATACACTCTGCAGGACAAACCGTAGGACATAACATACACGCCGTACAGTTTTCGACCCCATTTACGGCCTTGATATAATGCTGTCCCCGGTAGCGGGGGGAGTAATCCCGTCTTTGTTCGGGAAACTGAAGCGTCACCTTTTTATGAAACAGCAAATTTCTAAGAGTAATCGCTAACCCTTGGATGATTTCCACCAAGTAAAAACGATTCAAAAAACCTGGCTTACGTGTGGCCAACATTAATGAACTCCTTTGTAAATAACTAAGCCCGTCACAAAAATATTAATCAGCCCAAGGGGAAACAAGACTCGCCACCCTAAATTCATCAACTGATCAAAGCGGAAACGGGGCACCGTCCAACGAACCCAAACAAAAAACCACATAAAAAAAGCAACTTTAATTAAGAAAGAGGCCGCCTCAAAAAGAACTCGAACCCAATCCGCTCCTCCCAGCAAGTGAACTAAATCTCCAAAAAAAGGAAGAAGCTGCCAACCCCCAAAAAATAGAGTCGCAATCAAAGCGGAAGCCACGGTCATATTGACGAATTCTGCCATCATAAAAAGGGCGAACTTCATTGATCCGTATTCTAAATGATAGCCAGCGATAAGTTCTGACTCTCCCTCGGGCAAATCAAACGGAAGTCGGTTTGTCTCTGCAAAAACCGATACCAAGAAAAGAATAAAGCCCACGGGTTGAATGAAAATTCCCCATTTGGGAATGGTCCAATTTAAGAGGGGAAGCGTAAAGAGCACTTCTCCCTGTCCGGCCGTAATGTCACTGAGCTTTAGACTTTGAAAAACCATCACTAACCCTAGAATTGATAATCCTAAGGTCAGCTCATAACTAATCATTTGCGCAGAACTTCTTAAGCTTCCTAACAGGGAATACTTATTGTTGGAGGCCCAGCCGGCCATGATGATTCCATAAACTCCAAGTGACCCAATCGCGAAGCAATACAAGACTCCCACATCTAAATTGGCCAATTGAAAGTGAACGGAGTTGCCTTCGATGACGAGCGAACTTGCAAAGGGAATAACGGCAAAAGTCATAAATGCCGGAACCAAAGTAACCCAAGGGGCCAGGATGTAATAAAACTTATTCACGTGCGCCGGGGTCAAATCTTCCTTAAAAACGAACTTGAGCATGTCGGCTGTAAACTGAAGAAAGCCAAATGGCCCGATCCGATTTGGCCCTAATCGATTTTGCATGAGTGCCGAACCTCGGCGCTCCACGATGAGCATAATCGGTACAACACTCAATAAGCCCATGAGCACGACCGCACACTTCACGAGCATGATCATTAATTCGGTTTGAGTCATGTGCCTGCTCCTTCCCGTTTTTTAGCATTTAAAACGAGCATTAAAATTTCAGGGAGGGGCTTGCATTGGCCGACGGGTAAAACCGCGCGTTTTAACAATTGGGATTTTCCTTGGTGATTTACGATTGTGCCATTTTTCTCGGTAAACGCCAAAGACGGAAGGATCATGTTAAATCCGCTCGCTTCAGATTCCTTAAACACGCCCACTCCTATAATATTTTTCGAGTCTATCTTTGGAAGAGCCGCGCGGCCTCCGCGAAAAACGACGACCGATTCTGCTTTTACTATTTCCGTTTCCAGCGGGGACAATCCCAAAAGCTCCGCACCATTTAGATTGGCCGTTTTACTCTTCATTTTTAAAATTTGATCCAAGGGACCGTCTTCAGTCGTGCGCCGAACTCCAGGAGTTCCAAAGTGGAACAGTTTAGCTTCTGGCAATTGGGTTTTTGCAAAATCAATGATGGCCTGCATCTCTTCTAAGGTTAAATCGGTTCCAATTAAAATTTGAACCGTTGCTCCGTTGGCTAGTTTCTTAAAAGCCATGCCCACTTCGTCCCAATGTGGAGTAGGGGAGAACGCACTGCCCTTTAACCGAGTGATTCGAAGAGGGTCTTGCGTATAATGGTAATTAAAACGCCCCTCGTCGCACATCCAGTAACGATTGATTTCTAAGTTTTCCCTGGGGACGCACCGGTAAACCTTATTGCCTTCTTGTTGAATTTCCATATTACAACCTTTGGAGCAGCCTTCACAGACGGTGTCCGTTTTTTTAAGCATCCAGGCTCTTTTTTGAAAGCGGAAATCTTTTAGGGTTAAAGAGCCGGTTGGACAAATATCAGAATAATTTCCTGCGTACTCGGTCTTCAGCTGCTTTCCGTCAATGGTCGTAATGTCTAAATTATTACCGCGCTTCACGGCCACCATTTCGTGTATCCCTGCGACCTCTTCCCCAAAGCGAATACAACGCGTGCAATGAATACAGCGATTCATATTTTTCTGAATGACAGGCCCCATGTCTACGTCCACATAGGTTCGCCGCTCTTCGGTAGAGCGCATCGAAGGGCTTCCGTGGCCAAAGGAATTATCTTGGAGATCGCACTCCCCTGCCTTATCACAAATGGGGCAATCGAGCGGGTGATTTAAAAGCAAAAACTCCATGGTCGCCGCACGCGCCTTCACTGCACTATCTGCCTGAGTTCGCACAATCATCCCATCGGCCGCAGGCGTACTACACGCCGTTTGAAGCTTGGGCATCTTTTCGATTTCCACTAAACACATCCGGCATTGGGCCACCACACTTAGTCCGGGGTGGTAACAGAAAACGGGAATCTCAATCCCGCCCTTTTTTGCGACTTTTACTAGGTTTTCACCTGCACTAAACTCAATTTCTTTTCCATCAATCGTACACTTAGGCATGGTGCTTTGCCCCCTTAATATACTCTTCAAATTCAGGTCTAAATTTCTTAACAAAGCTAATCACGGGGCCCGCAGCCGCATCCCCTAAAGCACAGAGCGTTTTGCCACCAATGTTTTGCGCTACATCGACGAGCAAATTTAAATCATCTGTACTTCCGTGTCCGTGCACAATTTTGTGAAGCAGGGACTCCATCCACTGACATCCTTCCCGGCATGGGGTACATTGACCACACGACTCATGGGCATAAAATTTGGTAATTCGGAGCAATAGTTTTACTAAGTCGGCGTCCTCACTGACCACCATAATCGCAGCCGAACCCATCATGGTTCCAATTTTCATCAACGGTTCAATGTCGTAAACCACATCGACTTCTTCTGCGGTCAAAACAGGGGCAGAGGACCCTCCAGGAATGACGGCTTTTAATTTCCGGTCATTCAGAATTCCGCCACCTAGATCATCGATGATTTGCCGTAACGTAAGTTCGCCTGCTTGAATTTCATAGACTCCTGGTTTTTTCACGTGGCCCGAAAGCGAAATCAAACGTGTGCCCCCGGACTTATCGAGCTTCCCTAACTTGGCAAAGGGTTCGCCCCCCATGGAAATAATAAACGGGACATTCGCAATTGATTCTACATTATTGACGGCAGTTGGCCCACCAAACGCGCCCGATTGCGCTGGAAACGGCGGTTTCACGCGAGGCTCTCCGCGCTTCCCCTCTAAGGAGTTTAACAAAGCGGTTTCTTCGCCGCAGATGTAGGCTCCAGCCCCACGGTGTAAAGTGATATCGAGCGAATACGGACTGCCAAAAATATTTTTTCCCAAAAATCCTTTTTCGTAGGCTTCATCTACCGCTTTCTGGAACACTTTTGCTTCGTGGGTGTATTCGCCACGAATATAAACATAGGCGTGTTTGCACCCGATCGCATAGGACCCAATTAGTAATCCTTCGATTAAGAGGTGCGGTGTATAGGTCAGAATTTGCCGATCTTTACAGGTACCCGGTTCAGATTCATCGGCATTGCAGACCAGGTACTTTTGTTTCTCCGATTGCTTGGGAATAAAGCCCCATTTCATGCCCGTCGGAAAGCCTGCGCCACCCCGACCCCGCAAATTGCTTTTTTTCACCTCTTCGATGACCTGATCGGGCGTCATTTCGGATAAGGCTTTTCTTGCCGAAGCATAGCCATGCATCGCAGTTAAATAGTAGGCGAGAGACGCGTTCGAGGGCTTTCCAAAATGCTGCGCAAAAAGCGTTTGTCTCATTTTTTGGCCCTCTCTAAAAAATCATTAAATTTTTGCAAATCCAAATTTTCCACATACTCATCGTTCGCCATCATGGCTGGAGCAGTGGTGCATGCCCCCAAACATTCTTCCTCGGAAAGAGTAAACAGTCCATCGGGGGTGGTTTCCCCTTTTTTAATTCCTAGTTTTTTTTCTGCGTAATCCATCAACTCGTCTGCACCCCGCAAGCAACACGCCACATTTGTACAAATTTTTAGATGGACTTTTCCGACGGGCTTTAAATTATACATGGTGTAAAAGCTGGCCACTTCTCTGATTTGAGCGGGATGAACACCAATAAATTCCGCAACCTCGTCCATCACATCTGACGGAAGCCAACCATACACCTTTTGCGCTTCATGAAGTGCGGGCAAAATGAGGGCCTTGCGTTGGGGATACCGAGGCTCAAGCTTTTTCATTTCGTTATAAAAAACTTCGGGTAAAATTTTTGCCATAATTATCGATCCAATTCTCCAGCAATGACGTTAATGCTTCCCAATGCTGCGACCAAGTCTCCAATATATCCCCCTTGAATCATGGGGTCTAAACCCTGGTAATGCCAAAAGGAGGGGCCACGAATTCTCATCCGATGGGCCATTGGACCACCACGGCTCACTATATAAAAGCCAAGCTCGCCATTGGCCGCTTCAAACGCGGTATACGCTTCCCCCGGCGGAACATCGAAGCCATTCATGAAAAATTTAAAATGATGAATCAGTCCTTCCATTGAATTATAAACGGATTCTTTTTCAGGAATTCTGACTCGTTTGTCTTCGGACCAGATGGGCCCTTTTTTCAGCTTGTCTAAACATTGCAACAGAATAGTAAGAGACTGTTTCATCTCCTCCATCCGCACATAATAGCGATCAAAAACATCCCCCGTTTGTGCAATTGGGACATCGAAATCAACGCGATCGTAAAACAGGGAGGGCTGATCTCGCCTTAAATCAAGGTCAATGCCCGCCGCTCTTGCATTGGGTCCGGTAAAACTATAATTTAAGCACTGCTCTTTATTAAAAATAGAAATGCCCTTCGTCCGATTTAGCCAAATGCGATTATCGGTAAGCAATGCATCCATTTCTTCGATGACTTTGCGAGTTTCCAGTACCCAGGCTTTTACTTCTTTTTCCCAGCCCTCAGGCGCATCCGCCATTAACCCACCAATTCGGGTGTACGAAGTGGTGAGCCTTGCACCACAGAGTTGCTCAATTAACGAATAAGCCTTTTCCCGTTGATGATACCCGTACAAGAAATAGGAAAACGCTCCGAGGTCGACCGCATTAATCCCTACACAAATTAAATGATCAATCACGCGTGCAATTTCTGTGCAAATCATTCTAATCCATACGGCTCGTTCTGGAACTTCGACTCCCATGAGTCGTTCGACCGCCATCGCGTAAGTCACGTTATTGATCAAAGAGGAACAATAATTTAATCGGTCCGTATAGACGATAAACTGGTGATAGGTTCGATTCTCTCCAAGCTTCTCCTTGGCTCGGTGGGTGTATCCACATTCACTATAGGAGCGCTCAATCGTTTCTCCATTCACTTTCGCCATACAGCGAAAAGCACCGTGCATTGCCGGGTGGGTAGGACCAAAATTAACGATCACCTTTGAATCCTCAAAGAGATCATCTTGGTCCTTCTTTAGTGCCACATCCAGGTGCCCAGGCACACCCGTTCTTAAAATATCGAGCGGTATATCTCTGATAAAACGGCGATCACTACTCATTTTAAAAGCTCCGGATCGATGGGCTCTGGGGTCAAGAAAACCTGATAACCTCGGAGCGGATAATCTTTACGTAGGGGGTGCCCCTCAAACCGTTGATCCATTAAAATTCGTCTTAAATCCGGGTGCCCGTTAAAGCGGATTCCATACATATCAAACACCTCGCGCTCTGCCCAATTCGCTCCACTCCATAGAGCGGTAACGGAAGGGGATTCCTCTTGGTCCGCAAGAGCCACTTTGATCCGTAATCGTGACTTCGTTTCTATATTAAAGAGGTGATAAACGACCACAAATCGAGTCCCCGGAACTGGCGGTGAAAGCTCTTCATCGATCGCCGTCAAATCCGTCAGAAACGAATACCCCATGGATTCTTTTAAAAATTTAAGGATCGTAATCAAAGAGTCCTTAGCCACCAAGACGGTGGGAAGGTCTACTTTATCTTGTTTTTGTTCTTGGTAAGGGACTTTGATTTCTAAAATCTTGCTCCCAAACTCACTTTGTAAAGTTTCCATTTGCGCCTTCCAAACGGATCCGTACTTTTCGTTAAAATATCCATAAACTGTAGGAACAGGTTGGGTAATATCATTATTTTTATAAATCATGGCGTGCCTCCAAATTGCGTAGCCCTCGATCTCTTGAGCGAGTACGTTTCGCCTCTCGAAATCATTTCTTCCAATCTCAATAATCCATTTAATAATCCCTCGGGCGCTGGCGGACATCCGGGAATAT
>CAIMNF010000014.1 GCA_903842755.1 Oligoflexia bacterium | reverse complement strand
CTATGGAGCCTTATTTTACTTGATTTGTCCTTTTGACCTTATCCCGGATTCGATCCCCGTGGTCGGTCTCGTCGATGATTTTGGCATATTGAGTTTTGCGATTCTCTATTACATCAGGAAATTCCCTAAAACACTTTTGGAGATTAAAAATGGACTCCCCTCTTCCCTTTCTTAAACCAAGGAAACGTAAATTAAGAAGTGGTTTTATTCTAATCTTCCATTTGATCTTCCTTTTTCTCGCTGTAACCCCTTTTTATCATAGCACCGCCGAAGAGGATCGTTCGGAGCGGGAAAACGATTCCGACTTTGGCTTAATGAACACTCTCGCCAAAAACGGACTCCACGACCGCGCCAACGAGGACTGGAATCTATATGGCCAATATACGTTTATCTATTTTTGGAAGCCCGAATTTAACGCAAAATATACGAACCTCAATGGAAGCAACGGTTCCCTAATTCCGGAGCCCGAGCATAGCTACACCCAAACCTTTACCTTTTTTCTGGGCGTTCGGCCCTGGAAATCCGCAGAATTTTATTTTGTACCCGAATCAATCGCGGAAGTCACACTGTCTAACTTGAAGGGTTTTACGGGGGAACAAGAAAATACCGAACTCGAAAAAAACGGAATCTCCTCCCCTACGCTTTATCGCTCCCGCGTATTCGTCCGACAAACATTTGGCCTAGGGGGCGAATCCGTCTCACTCCCCTCGGGCCCGATGCAACTGGGTGGCAAAACAGAAAGCCGGCGGCTGGTGTTTACCTTGGGAACGTTTAGCGCTCTCGATCTCCTCGATAAAAACAACGTCTACGGCGAACCGAGAAAATCGCTCATGAGCGAAGAGTTTATGACCGACTCGGCGTTTGACTTTGCCGCCGATGCCCGAGGCTATTCGCTCGGGTTTGGAGCTGAGCTTTACTGGGACCAATGGGCGTTCCGCTGGGTGCATTCGGCTCCAGCCCAGTATCCAAATCTTCAGCCCATCGACTTGCGATTTTTAGATTTTTACGGGGACGACCTTGAATTTGAACACGACCATACCCTAGGGGACCGGCCGGGAGCCGTTCGCCTTTTGCTGTTTCGTAATCGCGAAACCATGGGAAAGTTTTCCGATGCGATTGCTGCTTTTCAAAGTGATCCTTCAAAAAACGCAGCGAATTGCGGTGATTTAGTTAATTACGGGTCACAAAATGCACAAGCTCCTGATCTTTGCTGGGTTCGGCATCCTAATATTAAAATGGGAATCGGAATCAATTTAGAGCAATCCCTTACCGAAGACACAGGAATTTTTATCCGAGCCATGTATGCCGACGGCAACACAGAAGTCGATGCATTTGACCCCGCCGATCGATCCGCATTGATGGGTTCCATCACCAAAGGCCGAGCTTGGGGGCGTCCATTAGATACATTGGGCATAGGACTTGCTGCAAATTGGATCTCGGTCGATCACGCGAAATATCTTGCGATGGGCGGAGTCGACGGGTTTATCGGCGACGGCGCCTTAAATTACGGTGTCGAGACCGTTATGGAATTCATGTACAGCATACACGTCTGGAAAACGCTGGCGGCTTCGGTGGATTACCAGCACGTCGGCAATCCGGGAAACAATCGGGACCGCGGTCCCGTAAATCTTTACGGCTGGAGGATCCATGCTGAATTCTAAATCTCACTTTGAATTAAACCGTGTTTTCATGAAACTCTTCATTTTGAGTAGTGTCAGTTTGTTCGCTCCATTTACCTACGCCGATCAAGCGGCGCAAGGTTTTGCGCTCCAACGATTTTACTCCTCTGCCGCCGGTGCAGGATGGTTGGTCATGGACGCGCTGGACATGCACGGCGATTGGGGAGCCGCGATTCAACTGACGAACGACTACGCTAAAAATCCGCTCACCTTGAGTGGTTTAACGGTAGTTTCCGCACAAGACTATATCAACCTTGGGGTAGCGGTCACCTATCAGCGCTACCGACTTTACTTGGATATTCCTAGCCCCGCATATATCAAAGGCAATAGTGGGTCCGCTGCGGGATATAGCTATAATGCGCCAAGTGTAGATTGGGCCGCGGAGCCAGACACGATTTCCGATCTTCGGATCGGTTTTGATGCCCGAATATTTGGCGAATTTAACAGCCCTTTTCGAATGGGCCTTGGTGGACAGGTCTATTTGGCTAGCGGTCCGAATCCAGAAGGAAATCGCGCCGATTACGACTCGGATGCCGGTAATCGAGCCATGTTCCGGTTACTCGCGGCCGGAGATCAGGGCCAATTTACATACGCAGCTCAAGTCGGAATCCACCTCCGCTCCCTTAATGATTATCCGACGCCTGGAAGCCCCGAAGGAAACGAGTTCCTGCTTGGAGTGGCCGCCGGGATTAAACTTTCTGTAGGAGCTCAAGGACAATCGCTCATCGCCGGAATAGAAACTTACGAGTCCACGGCGTTTCAACATTTATTTTACGCAAGCGCTTCCGCAATTGAAGCCCTCATTTCCTGCAGATACGAAGCGGCCCCCCAAGACAACCGGCAATTTAAATTCAAGTTGGGCGCAGGTCCCGGAATAAATCCGCAGTTTGGTGCTGCCGAGTGGCGAGCAGTCCTAGCGGTTGAATTGGCTGGCTGGATTAGCCACGCCAATGACTCCCACCCCACAGTCACCGTTAGTAAAGATCATTAGTAAGCGCGATCAACAAGCAATATTAGTAAACTCCATTAGTAAACTACAGTGCATCGAGTAACCTCACCCTCACTCCGAACCCCCATCGCCGGATACTCGCATTCTGCGTAGCCGGTCGCCTTAAGGTTGAGTCGATTGATGTAGGTAAAATCACCCTCTGCTGGCCCGGGAATCGATGCAGTAGCAAAATGTCGAGCAATGAAACTCTCCGCTTTGGCACCCGTCAAATAAACCAGATTCGTTTTCAGTGTGCATTCCGTTTCCGCTCCATCCGAACGTTGTCCCATCGCAGGATAATTGCAGTGCGCGTAGGCCTTAATTGCATTTCCATGCTCGTCTTTTGTGTTAAAAAATCCTTCCACTGGTCCTGGAGTAACTGCGTTTGGAAAATATTTTGCGATGAAATCTTCTGCATCTTTCCCGCGAATGCGGGTACCCGCCAAGGACGTAGCAAATGCAGAAACACTCACCATCAAAACCACAGAGACCGTTACGCGTTGTATGAAATTCATCGAGTTTTTCCTTAATCTGGACCCTTGATTGGATCGTATTTATTATTTACCAATTATTTATAAATAATTAAACGTTATTTGAAAAAAACAAAACCACTAGCGATTCTCAAAACCAGACCGAACTTTTTTAATCTTACTTTCTAACTGCTTCTCGTGGTCAGCCACTACGGTCACATGTCCTATTTTTCGATGAGCAGCTTCGCTCTTGCCATAGTCGTGCAAATGCACACCTTCCAGCTTTAACAATTGCGTTCGCTCCGGAAATTTTCCCAAAATATTCAACATCGCTGTTGGCCCCCGCGCCTTGCAACCGCCTAATGGCCAACCTAAACCGCCTCGGAGGTGGTTTTCAAATTGGCTAGTTTCCGCGCCTTCAATCGTCCAATGGCCCGAATTGTGGACACGCGTTGCGATTTCATTCACCAAAAGCTTGCCCTTCACTTCGAAAAACTCAAGCGTCAAGAGTCCCTGATAATCAAACTTTTTTAAGACGATTTTGGCCATTTTTTCGGCTT
>CAIMNF010000013.1 GCA_903842755.1 Oligoflexia bacterium | reverse complement strand
GGAGAACAAAAATGCCTATGCGGATATACTTTTTAAAGAAATTGAAGCGTTATCTAATCGAATAACGCTCAGTTCGGAAATCGCAGAACATGTAGACTTAGCGAGCGCACTTTTTAATTGGGATGCTGAGTTAAGAGCCACCGGAAAAAATCGTGAAGCAGACGTACTTAAAAAGAAATTCTTCAAAAGAGTACGAACCAACTGTAATTGGATCTTATCAAAAGCGGTATGAACGGATGCAGGCTATTTTTACGGCATATACCGTTGGCACCCTCGGCACCACTTAACTCCAATTACCCGCCCCACTTACACTTAACTGCCCCATTTAACCAAAGTCGCTCCCCAAGTAAACCCGCCGCCAAAAGCCGCTAGAATTAAGTGGTCGCCCTTTTTAATCTTAGATTCATAATCCCATAAACAAAGGGGCAGTGTTCCCGCGGTGGTGTTTCCGTATTTGTGAATGTTTAGCATGACTCGCTCGGAAGGGATTCCTGCACGTTCCGCCGTGCCTTCAATAATTCGGATGTTGGCTTGATGGGGAACAAGCCACTGGATTTGATCCGAGGTCAGTTTGGTCTTATCGAGGAGTTCAACAACCGCCTCGGCCATTCCTTTAATGGCATGTTTGAAAACGGCAGCTCCTTCCTGGTAAACATAGTGTTGGCGGTTGCGGACGGTTTCTTCGGTAGTGGGATGAACCGAACCGCCTGCATGCGTGTGAAGGTATTTTCGCCCGGAGCCATCGCTTTTTAAGATGCTGTCTAAAACCCCGTATCCTTCGTCATTAGGTTCGAGTAAAACGGCGCCGCCGCCGTCTCCAAAAATAATACAGGTGTTGCGGTCTTTATAATCAATAATGGAGCTCATTTTGTCGGCACCGGCGACGATCACTTTTTTGTATCGGCCGGATTCAATCAAGGAGGCGCCCGTCGTTAGACCATATAAAAAGCCCGAACATGCTCCAGCTAAGTCAAAACCCCACGCGTTTTTCGCCCCAATTTTTTCGCAAAGGACGTTCGCCGTCGAGGGAAAAGGGTAGTCGGGGGTAATCGTCGCGACGATCACGCAATCAATTTCACTCGGATCAATTTTTCTTTTTTTGCACAGGTCTAAAATTGCGGGAACAAGGAGGTCCGAGGTGCCCAGCCCTGCGCCCTTTAAAATTCGGCGTTCGTGAATTCCGGTACGGGTACGAATCCATTCGTCTTGTGTATCGACCATTTTTTCTAGGTCTGCATTAGTGAGTTTATCGGGTGGGACGTAACCACCGACCGCGGTAATCGCGGCGGTAATGGAATGCGTTGGGGTGGGTTTTGACATGATCAGGCTAGGCTATCACAATCGCGGGACAGGATCAAACCACTGCGATAAATCGTCGTCTATTTCCTGCGCTTTTGGTGTGGGGGTTCGATCATTCTCGTTGCTAAAAAAGTCTTTAAACAGAACGGCGCGCCCTTCGGGGGACCGAAACATCCCTGCCTCGGTATGGCCAATTCCTGGCACCGAAACAAATTGGTGCAAGTGGTTCTTAAATTCGGCGCTCAAGTCGGCGAAAAAATATTCTGCTCGGGTGTGCCGCGTAGGACCTTGGAGGAGGGCGGGGCAAGAATCGTCCAACTCTACCGTATCGTGGTCTTGGTCGCCACTCAGATACGTCACGTCTCGCTGAAGGTAGCGAAGGATGAGTTCGTGTCTGAGAACATTTAAGTTCGCACGGAGACTGCTTGGACCGAAGAAGTAAGGCACCAAATGATCTAGGCCATATTTATAATCATTATAAGCGCATAGGGGGTGAGCAGGAACACCAAATGGGACGGGTTGTCCTTCGGATGGGGGGACTCCATTTTTAAAAATTGGCCTGTTTGGGCTGAGGTAAACGAAAGATCCCGGATTCGTGGGGATAAACCTAAATCGAATTTGGGGCAGCTGCTGATCCAAGAGAGTCCCCAGCGCATACCGTTGAGTAAACTGTCCCCCGGCCGAGTGCCCGACGATGACGATTTTCTGGAGAGCTGGAAAAAACCCGGATTTGACGAGCGAATGAATCATGGAATCGATGATCTCAAAGGATGAAATGGGAGCATGATTTTCCGATGGCCCGCCTCTGAGCCAACTTTCGTCCGTCCAGGTGTATTCATTGGCGACTAATGGATCGGTTGCAAGTTTAAAGTGAGGGGCGATCACCACCGTGGTTTGATCGACTTGCTCTTGTCGGGTCAAATCGTCCATGACTTCAAAATAAGTATCGGCATTGCGGTCAGATCCGTGAATCACGACAATGGCTTGCTTTATGGAAGAGTGAGGGCGGTCTAAGGGTAAATTTGAAAAATAACTGAACGGAAAATTTTGATATCGGAAAAGGGAAGGGGACGGCGTGGATGTGGGGCCCCGTTGCGGTAAAGTTACGGCTAAGGAAAGTAGAGGTAAAGCCAGGAGCAGGGCGCTTACCGTTAAGCGAAGCGACAGAACTAAAAACGAAATCGGAGATAAAATCATAGGCAAAATAACAGCAGTGCTTCCTTTCCCGGATTTGAAACACTTTTCATTTACTCGATGAGGGTCGCTACAGTCAACCCCTGTTTTAATTAAATGACATGTGTTTAACTTGTTGTATTTATTAAACATTTAAAATGTAATTATAGTTGTGTTATTTAATCTACTATTTTAAAATTAAAAGAATGACTGATCATCAGCATCTTTTAAAAAGGGGTTTCGCATTTATGGCAACCATTCATTCGGTTAAGGCATCTTATTGGGGGGCGCTCGCGTTAGTTTCAAGCGTTTCTGTGTTGAGCAGTGGCTGTTCCGGTAGTGGAGGGGCAAATCTTGCGGCGCTTGCTCAGAGCGCAGGAGGGGGAAGCACCACGCCCCTCCAGGCCGTGGTTTCGGCGATTTCACCCGCGACCGGCTTTTCCGGAGGCGGAACGCTCATTACGATTACGGGTACCAATTTTCAATCCAATGCAGCAGTTACGGTGGGTGGGCAGAGTTGTTCGCCCGTAACGGTTGTTTCCAGCACTCAATTGACCTGCACCACTACCGCTGCCAGTGCAACGAGCAATGCACCAGTCGTTGTGACCAATACCAGTGCGACGCCAAGTGCTCCCGTGAATGCGTTTACCTTCCAAAATTCTCCAACTATTTCTAGCGTAAGCGAGTCGGGCGGTACCGTAACTGTTTCTGGCTTCGGCTTCTATAGCGGTGCGACGATTACGTTGACGAATGGACAAACCTGCTCGTTGGCTTCGATTAGTGCGGATCAAACCACCTTGACCTGCACGCTGTCTGGAACTGCCTCTGCCGGTTCTGGCGACATTAGCATTGCGAACGCTGGATATGCTCCAACCACGAGAAGCGATGGGTTAATTTTAACCCCCACGATTACCAACTTGTCTTCTACCGCAGGGAGTACCATGGGCGGTTATACGCTGACCTTAACAGGCGCTCATTATTTTACCGGTGAAACCGTGACCATTGGTGGAGTTGCCTGCAGTAGTCCTACCGTAACCAGTTCTACCCAAATGAGCTGTACGGTACCTGCGCATGCCGCCGGAGCGGTAAGTGTGGTGGTGAGTAATGGAGCGGCAACGAGCGCTCCTGCAACTTTTACCTATCAATCGATGCTTTATATTGCTCAAGAAATCAGCACGACCTATTCTGCGGCAAGTGAAAGCTCAAGTGGCGTTTTGACTGGATTTACGGGCTCGATTTCGATCAATGGCGGCGGCAGCAGTAATGCCTTCGCTGTGGCAACGCATCCCTCGAAGCCTAAAGTGTATTTAGTTACGGGCGATGGCAATCTCGGTTCGTATTCGATCGGTATCGATGGAACATTGGCGTTAAGCGGAACGCCAGCTACCTTAAATACGGCGGCGTATTCCAGCGCCGTTTCCGTCGCGCCGAACGGGAATTACGCGTTAGTCATTGAAAATAGTGGTGGATATAATGATCTGCTTCCTGTTCCATTAAATGCTGCTTCGGGAAATACTTCGGCAACCGTGGGTACACCGGCCACCGCATTGAACGTGCCCGCTGGTTCTACGCAAACCAACCCAACCAGTTTAGCGATCACGTCTAACAGTAGCGCTGTATTTGCCGCCTATTTAGGAAGCAGCTCGGTTTGTGGGTTTACCGTTTCGAATACGACCACTGGAGCGTTAACTCAAAGTGGATCCTGTAAAACCAACTTAAACTCTGCTGCCCCCGCAAGTGCGTATAGTGTGGCCCTGGATTCTGCGAGTGCCTTTCTGTACGCTTCTGGAACCGGAAGCGGCTCGATTTATAGTTATTCGGTTAGCGGAGCCTCGCTGACGTTGTTAAATGCCGCCGCTGCAACGATGCCCAATGGAAATGATGTCAGTCTGATTAAAAGCGCGGGCGGATATTTGTTTATTGCTTACGGCAGTGGAAACATTACTTCTGCTGCAATTAACTCAGGAACGGGTGCATTGGGCACGTTGACCAGTCCAGTGACGATCTCGGGTAGCTCGTTTAGCGGCCTAGACGTCGACCCTTCTGGTAACTATCTCTACGTGGGCGATCAAACGAACAAAAAAATCCGAACTTT
>CAIMNF010000012.1 GCA_903842755.1 Oligoflexia bacterium | reverse complement strand
TGGAAGGGCAAGGATTATCCCAGTGTAACGAACATTGGAGTCCGGCCCACTTTTCAAGACACAAAATCGGTTCGGATGGAGACCCATCTCCTGGGTCAAGATTTTGACCTTTATGGGAATGTGCTTGAGGTTAAGTTTTTCGGAAGAATTCGTGAGGAAAAAAGGTTTTCGTCGGTGGACGAGCTCGTGAAACAAATCCAAAGCGATATTGTTTTGGCGGAGCCGTTTTTTTTAGAACTGAACCAAAGGTAAGGGTCAAATTTATTCCGGGGGCGAGCTCTAAGCCTCCGACATTTTTAAATATTATTGCGGTATTTAGAGTTCGCCCCTAGACTTTAATTAATGTCTCGTAAGTTGGTTGAGCTTTTATTTAAAGAGCGCCTTATCACTCAAAATCAGGTTACCGAAGCTGAGCAAATTTATCGCGCCGGCGGGGATGCTATTCGCCAGTTTATTGAGAAAAAAACCGTCTCTGAATCGAAACTCATTTATTTTTTAAGTCAGAAATTTTCTCTTCAAAGCATTAATTTGGCCAAATTTGAAGTAAAGCCCGAGGTCATCTCCATTGTCTCGACCGAGCTTGCAAAAAAAACGCAAGCAATCCCGATACAAATGAATCGTGGTATTTTAGTGGTAGCGATTTGCGACCCCACTCAAATGGGCTTGCTCGAGGATTTAAGGTTTGCAACTAAGTTAAATATCGAGTCGGTGTTGACCTCTTTTTCTGCATTTGATCAAGCCATGGTGAAATACTATGGAGGCGGAACTCAAAACATTGGAAGTGCGGTAGAGCAATATAAAAAAGAAGCGGCCACTTCAAAAGCGGGCGGCGGAGAAGAGATTCAACAAATCGAGCAGTTTGAAGTGCATGACGTTTCCGGTGGGCCCGGAGGCGACGACGCCCCGATTATTAAAATCGTAAACGGAGTCCTTACGGAATCCATTAAACGAGGCGCATCCGATATTCATATCGAGCCTTATGAAAAAGACTTTCGAGTGCGCCTTCGGATTGATGGGACGTTGGTGGACGTAACCCATATTCCAATTGAAATGAAGCGGGCGGTGGTGGCGCGGTTAAAAATTATGTCTCGGATGGATATCGGGGAATCCCGCATTCCCCAAGACGGTCGGATTAAAATTAAGCTCGGGGGTAAAGAAATTGATTTCCGGGTGAACACCCTTCCCACGCTCTTTGGCGAGAAAATGGTGCTTCGGATTTTAAGTAAGGGAAATCTGCAATTAGATTTGACCAAGCTTGGGTTTGAAGATGAACAACTAAAAATATTTCGGCGCGGGATTTCGCAACCCAACGGAATGGTATTGGTCACTGGCCCTACCGGTTCTGGAAAAACGACTACACTTTATTCGGCGCTGATGGAGCTCAATCAATCGTCAGATAATCTTTCCACCGTTGAGGATCCGGTCGAGTATAACTTAGATGGCATTAACCAAGTTCAAGTCAACAAGGAAGTAGGCTTAACTTTTGCGAGCGTACTTCGCGCACTGCTCAGGCAAGATCCAGATACGGTGCTCGTTGGGGAAATTCGGGATTACGAAACGGCCGAAGTGGCCGTGCAAGCGGCGTTAACCGGGCATTTGGTGTTGTCTACACTACACACGAACGACACCGTGGCCACTCTTACCCGGTTAGTGAATATGGGGCTTGAGCCTTTCTTAGTGACCGCATCCTTGAATTGCATTGTTGCCCAACGGCTACTGAGGACCCTTTGTACGAAATGCAAGGAGCCCTATAATGTGACGGCGCCTCAACTTGAAGCGTGGGGAATTACCTCCGTCAAAGCAGGAGATAAATATTATAAACCAAAGGGCTGTCCTGAATGTAATAACACGGGCTACAAGGGGCGGGTCGCGATTTACGAAGTGCTCGAGTACAATTCGCACCTAAAAGAAATGACGCTTGAGGGGCGATCCGCAATTGAGATTAAGCGAACCGCGATTGAAAAATTTAACTTACAAACATTGCGCGAATCGGGAATTCGAAAAGCGACCGGGGGACGGACGTCTTTAGAGGAAGCGGTTTCGATGACTACGGATAGTTAAGCGCGATAACTGAACGAGATGATAGGGGAGAACGATTATGGCGAGAGTAACACTTACTTCTTTACTCAGGGGCATGGTTGATCAAGACGCGTCCGATTTGCATTTGAGTAATGAGTCACCGCCCCAGCTCCGGATCCATGGGAAAATGTTCAAAATTAAAACAGATCCACTTACACCGGACACCATCAGAGAATTGATTAGCGAAGTGATTAATGACCAACAAAGGAAGGTATTCGAAGCGAATCAAGAGCTCGACTTTTCTTTCGGCGTGGCAGATATGGCTCGATTCCGGGGCAACTTGTTTTACCAAAAAGCTTCGATGGGCGCAGTATTTCGGAAAATCCCCCAAAAAATTCCGGATATTGATGCACTAAAGTTACCGGAAGTGGTGAAAAAAATTGCCAAGGCTCCCAATGGACTATTTCTAGTAACGGGACCTACGGGGAGCGGAAAGTCTACGTCACTTGCCGCAATTATTGATTATATTAATCGTGAAGAAAATGGCCACATCCTCACGGTAGAAGATCCGATTGAGTTTGTTCATCCGCATAAAAATTGCATTGTGAATCAGCGTGAAGTCGGTACGGATAGCCACAGTTTTAATGAGGCATTAAAACATGCACTACGGCAAGATCCAGATTATATCTTGGTTGGAGAAATGCGGGATTTAGAAACCATTGAGATGGCCTTAACCGCAGCGGAGACGGGACACCTGGTGTTTGGTACGTTGCACACGAATAGTACGGTGGCTACGATCGCTCGGATTATTAACGTGTTTCCTTCTCATCAGCAAAGTCAAATAAGGCAGCTCCTTGCAGCAACATTGCAGGGAGTAATGACGCAGCAATTGGTTCCGAACTCGGGGAAATCCGGGCGATCCATTGCTGTTGAACTTTTGGTTCCCACGTTAGGAATTCGAAATATGATGCGTGAAGATAAAGTTCATCAAATTTATGGGATGATGCAAGCGGGGCAAGGTGGATCGGGAATGGTGACCATGAACCAAAGTTTGGCTGACCTTGTTCGTCGGGGCAACCTGACGAAGACGGATGCTTTAGCGTATAGTTTATTGCCGGAAGAACTAGCAAAAATGGTACCCTAGTTATAGTTTATGCCTGAATATCTTTACGTAGCCGCAGATCGAGCTGGAAAACGGAGCATGGGAAAATTGGATGTCGCTAACGTGGGCGAGATTCGAATGTACCTCCGTAGTCAGGGGCTACGACCAGTAAAAATTTCCAAAGTGGGCGTTGCTCAGGCGGACCTCGGAAAAGTCATTACTGATTCGCTTGGATTTGCAGACCATGTCCCGGCGGATCGATTTCTGAACTTTGTTAGGCAGCTTCAAGTGATGTTATCTTCGGGAGTTCCGCTTGTTCAATCGTTAGAGTTGTTGGGCGAACAAGAAGCACCCGGCGCCTTAAAAAAGATTTTATCTGAATCGAGTGACAAGGTAAAAGGAGGTAGTTTTCTTTGGGAAGCGTTTGCGATGCACCCGAAAACTTTCGAAAAAGTATTTATTTCACTGATTCGCGCCGGAGAAGCGTCCGGAAGCTTAGATGTGATGCTCAAGCGGATCGGTAAGTATTTGGAAAATACTTATCGTCTAAAAAAGTTAATCAAAAGTGCCATGGGATATCCGATCGTAGTGGTGTGTATTTCCATCGGGGTCGTGATCCTCATGCTAACAATGGTCATCCCAAAGATGGAAGAAATGATTACCAACAATGGGGGAGAATTGCCCGCATTGACTAAATTAGTGATCAATCTTTCTCATTTTATGCGAGACCATTTTTTGCCCCTGGTGGGTGGGTCGGCCCTTTTAATTTATTTAATCCGGATGTATGTAAAAAGCCCTGAAGGAAAAATCGTTGTTCAAAAAGTAATGATCAAATTGCCTGTTTTCGGTCAGTTGATTATTCGGAGCGGTACTGCCCGATTTTGCAGAACAATGAATACACTTTTAGTATCCGGTGTTCCGATGGTTGATGCGCTTGATATTTGTCGAAATGCGGCCGAGCATATCGCGTTTGAGGACGCGGCCGGAGAGATGAAAAAGTCGGTCGAAACGGGCACTTCGTTCGCGACGGCAATGCTCAGGCAAAAAGTATTTCCAAAAATGGCTTCTCAAATGGCGGCCGTGGGGGAAAACACGGGAAACATGGACAAAATGTTAGAAAAAGTTGCTGACTTTTACGAAGAAGAAGTCGAAGCTAGCGTTCAAGGAATGATGAAATTGATTGAGCCTATTATGTTGGTTTTTCTTGGGGGCTTAGTTGGAACAATCATGATTGCGATGTATTTGCCCATT
>CAIMNF010000011.1 GCA_903842755.1 Oligoflexia bacterium | reverse complement strand
GAAAATATCTTTTCGAAAGGTTTTTGGATCGTAGATTTTCACTTTTGTTGAAGTTCCCGGTGCCTCAAAAAAAGCAACCTCATCGTCAGGAAGAATCACTTGGTTCTCTGCAATGGGGTAGGGTAAGGTTTGACGATCCTTTTCAAGGTAGAGTGTGCCTTTCGGTGTGGGATTCTGCGGTACATCCACGCTTTGATTTCGAGTGGGTGAGCCGCATCCCAGGGCAAGAGAAAAAACGATCGCTAAGATAACGAAGTAGTACGGTTTCATTAGAGGTCTCCTTTTGAGGTCTTTCGATAGCGAAGAGTGTGCCGGGCCAGTTACGCCTCAAAACGTTTAGACAGAAAATCCTCATCGAGCGCCGGACCCTTGATCTGAAAAAGCGACCTACTTCTTGAAATTGATTGAACAGTGATCTTCAAGTCATGGTTCGACTGTTAGATTTCGATTTATCATTGACAAAATAATCACAACCGAGGAAAGATGGTGCGTTACTAAAAGTCTGGCGAATAGTGCTTGAGTTTCTGCTATCATCAGTAGAAAGTTAAGTTCTACGTCGTGAATTCGCTAAAAAGTGAGGCTGGCTTAGCTCAGTTGGTAGAGCAGCTGTTTTGTAAACAGCAGGTCATCGGTTCGATCCCGGTCGCCAGCTCCATTTTAGCGGTTCCTAGTAATTGACTGGTGAGGTTCCGGAGCGGTCAAACGGACCAGACTGTAAATCTGGCGGCGTCAGCCTTCGAAGGTTCGATTCCTTCCCTCACCACCATTTCTGAAAAAAGACGAGCAGGAGTAGCTCAATTGGCTAGAGTATCAGCCTTCCAAGCTGAGGGTTGCGGGTTCGAGACCCGTCTCCTGCTCCATTTTTTCGGGAAGTTTTGAAAAAGCAAAAGTGCTTGCGCTGATGTAGCTCAGGGGTAGAGCACTCCCTTGGTAAGGGAGAGGTCGTGAGTTCAATTCTCATCATCAGCTCCACTTTATTCGTTGTTTTTTTGCGTGAATTTCGTCGAAAAATGGCAAATGGGGTTCAAGGGTTGGTAAAAACGTACTTTTGTTCAGAGTTAGTAAAAAAAATGCTGGAGTTATACTAGGTTTTCTTGGTAAGACATTACAAACCAGAAAATCTGAATTTTATTTCTTAATTTGAAAGGGAAATGGCTATGTCTAAGGAAAAATTTAATCGAAGTAAGCCGCATTGCAATATCGGCACTATTGGTCACGTGGATCATGGGAAAACAACGCTTACTTCTGCGATCACTAAAGTGCTTGCAAAACAAGGTAAAGCACAAGCGATGAACTATGAAAACATCGACAAGTCGCCTGAAGAAAAAGAACGTGGGATTACGATCAATACGACGCACGTAGAATATGAAACAGACAAGCGGCACTATGCTCACGTAGACTGTCCAGGCCACGCCGATTATGTGAAAAACATGATCACTGGTGCTGCGCAAATGGACGGAGCAATTCTCGTGGTTTCTGCGGCAGACGGTCCAATGCCACAAACGCGTGAACACATTCTCCTTGCTCGCCAAGTAGGTGTGCCTGCGATTGTTGTGTTTTTAAATAAATGTGACATGGTCGATGATAAAGATTTGATCGAACTTGTTGAAATGGAAATTCGTGAATTGCTCACCAAGTATAGCTTTCCTGGCGACACCATTCCAATCGTGCGCGGGTCAGCATTGAAAGCATCGGAAGGCGATGCAGGTGAGTTCGGCGAACCATCGATCATCAAGTTGATGGAAGCAGTAGATGCAAATATTCCTCAACCTACTCGTCTTTTGGATAAGCCATTCTTGATGCCTGTGGAAGATGTGTTCTCGATCTCTGGTCGGGGTACAGTGGTTACAGGTCGGATTGAACGGGGCGTTTTGAAGGTTGGTGATGAAATCGAAATCATTGGTATTCGCCCAACAACCAAAACAACGATTACCGGTATTGAAATGTTCCGTAAGCTTCTTGATTCAGGTGAAGCGGGAGATAACATCGGTGCACTTCTTCGGGGTACGAAGAAGGAAGATATTGAGCGTGGTCAAGTTTTAGCAAAACCAGGTTCAGTAACTCCACATAAAAAATTCAAAGGTGCTGCGTATATTCTTACTAAAGAAGAAGGTGGTCGTCATACTCCATTTTTCAAAGGGTATCGCCCTCAGTTCTACTTCCGTACAACGGATGTGACCGGTGTGGTTACTTTGCCAGAAGGTGTTGAAATGGTTATGCCTGGCGATAATATTAGTATGGAAGTGGAGCTCATCACTCCAATCGCTATGGAAAAAGATTTACGCTTTGCAATTCGCGAAGGTGGCCGTACGGTAGGTGCGGGCGTTGTTTCCGAGATTGTAGAATAATAGAAAGATTAGATTTCTGGGGATGGGCTAGTTTAGTTCATCCCTGGAATTTTCAAAGTATCGTTTTTTAACAAGCAGGTGGGTATAAGGATCTCACCTTCGGAGGCCGGTAGCTCCAACGGTAGAGCAACGGATTCCAAATCCGTGGGTTGTGGGTTCGAATCCCTCCCGGCCTGCCAACAAATTGAAGTATCAGAAGTAGAATAAATAGAAGCCGATTTATGGAAAATCAAAGACAACGTTGGGTAAATATTATCTTCATGGTCGTGGCCTTGCTGGTCGCTTCCGTTGCTTTTATTGGCCTAGAAAAGATGACTGCGCTCTATAATCTGGAATCGAGCGTAAAGCAGATCGATCTATTTGTTCGTATAGGGTCAATTTTGATTGGTGCGGCTTTCGGTTTTGGTCTTTATTTGAATGATCAGTCTAATGCCTTTATGAATGAAGTTGTATTGGAAATGATTCGTGTAACTTGGCCAACACCGAACGAAACTTATAAAGCAACATTTTTGGTGGTTGTGTTTGTCCTGGTTGCTGGTTTGCTTTTGGGGGGCTTTGATTCACTTTGGACGTGGATCATGAAGCTAATATTATAGGTTAATATGGAAAATGCAGAAAACACAGTAGCGCCTGAAATGTCTTGGTATGTTGTTCATACTTATTCTGGTTTTGAGCACAAAGTGAAAATATCGCTTGAAGAGAGGGTAAAATCTTTAAAGAAAGCGGAGTTTTTTAGCGAAGTGGTGGTACCAGAAGAAAACGTAGTTGAGCTGATCAAGGGACAAAAAAGAACGACGAAGCGTCGTTTTTTTCCTGGGTATATTTTGGTTAAGATGATTTTGACCGATGAAACTTGGCATATTGTGAAGAATACGCCAAAGGTTACTGGGTTTGTTGGAGATAAAGTTAAGCCTGTTCCTGTTCCAGAGTCTGAGATCATTAAAATGACCAATCGGATTGTGGAAGGGCAAGCGAAGCCAAGACCAAAGGTTTCGTTTATTGAAGGGGAAGGCGTTAAAGTGGTGGATGGTCCATTTTCAAACTTTAATGGAACAATTGAAGAAGTTAATCATGATAAAGGGAAAGTAAAAGTACTGGTAAGTATCTTCGGTAGATCGACCCCGGTTGAGCTGGACTTTATTCAGGTTGAAAAAATATAAAAAATCTGGTATTAAGAGGCACTTATGGCAAAAAAAGTTACAGGACAAATTAAGTTACAAATTGCAGGTGGCGCAGCAAATCCAGCTCCGCCTGTTGGACCAGCATTAGGGCAACGTGGTGTGAACATCATGGAGTTTTGTAAGGCATTTAATGCAAAGACTGCAGATCAAAAGGGAATGGTTATTCCGGTAATTATTACCGTTTATTCTGATCGTTCATTTACCTTTATTACAAAAACTCCGCCTGCGGCAATTTTGTTGTTAAAAGCAGCAAAAATTGAAAAAGGTTCTGGCGAGCCTAATCGCAAAAAAGTGGGTTCAGTAAGTAAAAAACAAATAGAAGATATCGCAAAAATCAAAATGCCGGATCTTAACGCTGGTAGCGTTGAGGCAGCGATGCGATCAGTATCGGGTACCGCAAAGAGCTGCGGGCTTACGATTCAGGAGTAGTAGAACAACTAGCAGAAAAAATAGCTGAAAAAATAAAAGAGGAAAACCTCTTTAGAAATTTGGGAGCTCGTAGGTTTATCCTAGAGCGTTTGCACCAAGGAGAAGTATGGCAAAGAAGAAATCAGATTCTAAATCAGAAAACGCAGGCGAAGGTACTGGTCAAAAGACTAAAAAGTCGTTGATTGCGGTCCGTCACGGAAAAAAATATGCAGCAGCTTTCGAGCAAGTGGATGCGACCAAGGCCTATACCCTTGACGAAGCGTTTGGGCTAATATGTAAAATTGCGGGCGCCAAGTTTGACGAAACCGTTGATGCGGCCTTCAGATTAGGGGTTGATACGAAGCAAGGCGATCAACAGGTTCGGGGCGCAATCGTGCTTCCTCATGGAACAGGAAAGACTCTACGAATTGCTGTTGTTGCGAAGGGCGATAAAGCAAAAGAGGCACATGCAGCCGGAGCGGATATCGTGGGCGCAGAAGATTTGATCGAAAAAATTCAAGGAGGTTTCCTTGAGTTTGATAAATTGATCGCAACGCCAGACATGATGGTCGCGATTTCAAAAGTGGGTAAGATTCTTGGGCCGCGTGATTTGATGCCTAATCCTAAATTAGGCACAGTGACGGTAGATCTAAATAAGGCCATCAACGAGCAGCGTAAAGGTAAGGTAGAGTATCGCGCTGAAAAAGCAGGTATTGTCCACGTTAAAATTGGTAAAAAGTCATTTGGTGCGCAGAAGTTAAAGGATAATTTCCTTGCGGTTGCCGGTGCAATTATGCGGGCTAAGCCGCCGACAAGTAAAGGAACCTATCTAAGAAGTATTACGGTTTCTGCAACAATGAGTCCTGGGATTCGATTGGAAGTTTCTGAAGCTTCTTCATCAGGTTCGGCTAATTAAGGAGAGTGAATTATGGATCGTACAAATAAAGAAAATTTAGCGAAGGACCTAAAAGATAAGTTCTCGAAGGCAAGTGTTACTATTTTTGCCGACTATAAAGGGTTAAAAGCTTCGGAAGCGGATGATTTACGGAGAGCACTTCGTGCGCAGAAAACCGAAGTAAAAGTTTTGAAAAATAACATTGCTCGACTCATTACTAAAAATGGTGAGTTCGGTGAAGACGCAAAGTTAATGATGGAACGGACTGTAGGTCCGACCTTGGTTGCGTTTTCTTATGGTGATCCAGCGGCTGCCGCTAAAGTGGTCAGCACTTTTGCGAAGGATCATGAAGCACTAAAAATTAAGGACAGTCTTTTGGAAGGGAAGCTTCTTCCCTCAGCTCAAGTCATTGAGTTGGGTGATCTCCCTTCAAGAGAAGTTCTTTTGGCGAAACTCCTTTCAGTATTCAATGGACCTATTGGTGCATTCGTAAGAGTGCTTGATGCCATCGAAAAGAAAAAGGGCGGCGGGGCTGAGGTAGCTCCGGCAACTGCTGAAGGTGTTCAAAATTAATGAGTTCGGCTCAATTTCATATTGGGCTAAAAATAAAATAGGAAGAAGAGGATAAAAAATGTCTACAGTAACTAAAGAACAAGTGGTGAGTTTTATTGATAATATGTCCGTGTTGGACCTTTCTAAGTTCGTAAAAGAGCTTGAAGAGAAGTACGGCGTGTCTGCAGCAGCCCCTGTTGCAATGATGGCGGGTCCTGCTGCTGGTGCAGCTGCGGCTGAAAAAACCGAGTTTACGGTAATGTTGGCTTCTGCTGGCGATAACAAAATTAACGTAATTAAGGAAGTGCGCGCGATTACAGGTCTAGGCTTGAAAGAAGCAAAAGACCTAGTAGAAGGCGCTCCTAAAGCAGTGAAAGAAGGCATCGCGAAAAAGGATGCTGAAGAAATGAAGAAGAAGTTAGAAGCTGCTGGCGCGAAAGTTGAACTGAAGTAAAGATCAGTGATTTTAGTTAAATTTAAATAGGCGAGTGAATAAAATTATTCATGTCGCCTATTTTATTGTTTTTTCTTGGCCGAGGGTTTACAACTTAGGGACGCAAGACCTTAGGTGATTATTTTCTGTTTTAGTTTTTGACCAGTTCGTAATATGGCTCTTCCGAAGCTCAAACTTGAGTGGTTTTCAAGCGGTCTCGGAAACAG
>CAIMNF010000010.1 GCA_903842755.1 Oligoflexia bacterium | reverse complement strand
ATAATTTGTTGAAGTTTACGAATCACGTGAATATGTTTTAACTCTTCCCAATTGATCATAAATGAATCCCTCTTGTAGAGCTGATCGTCAAAATTCAAGCCAAACTTTAGCTATTTTTTAGTCACCCCTGTAAAAGATTTAGGCGGGAGCGTTCGCACTTAAGAGCTTGTACTTGCTTTGTTTTTTCCTAGCGCAGATATTTTGAAAAATACTCAAGAACGTCGGGCTTGTTCCATTTTTGCGGTCCGACCCATTTTTCGATAATCTGACCCTCGGGACCAATCAAATAACTTTCTGGATATTGATAAGAGCCCATCTGTTCCGCAAACTGATGGGATGAATCCAACGCCAAAATAAAATTTTTTGGAAGGAGGGTTCCTTTCTCCGGTAAAATTTGTTTTGCTTCTTCTAAGTTTGCGTCCAAACTCACGGCCAAAATCTTAATTCCCATCCGGGCCGCGCCCCCACCTAGAACTCCGCTGCCGTCCTGCTTAACTGCGCGTCCTTCCAAACCATTGGCGAACTGGACTAAAAGAGGAATCTCTTCGGCGCACGGTTCACACCATTTTGCCCAAAAGTGCAGCAACACATAATTTCCCTTTAAATCAGCGATGTTGGCTATCGAATATCTCTTTACTAAACCATAGACTGTCCCTTGAGAATTGCGCTGATGATAAAATATTGACGCACTTACCCCGACCAATCCGATTAAAAAAATTAATACTTTTAGTTTCTTCATAAATTTGCACTTAAAAAACTTCCCCGAACACCGAAACCCGTTTTACAATCAATTGTATGGATGGTCGGGCCCTTCTCCTTAATGCATCCTTTCAACCTCTTCAAGTGGTGACTTGGCAAAAAGCCTTGCAATTGTTTTTTTCAGGAAAAGCCGAAATTATCGAAGAATCTGACCGCGTCGTCCGTTCGGTGACCCTATCCATTAAGGCTCCTTTAGTCATTCGACTTCTGAAGTATATTCCTCAGAAACAAAGGCGGTCGATTATCCGCTTTACGCGAAACAACGTTTTCCTTAGAGACCAATATACCTGTCAATATTGTGGGAGCAAGCCTTCATCTATACTTCTCACTTTAGACCACGTTGTTCCAATCGTAAAAGGTGGACCAAAGTCATGGGACAACATTGTTACCGCTTGCCGAGCCTGTAATGTTAAAAAGGGGGGTAGAACCCCTGAAGAGGCCTCAATGAAGCTTAGGCAAAAGCCGAAGCACCCATCTTGGCTGCCCTTCATGGGCTTGAATATTGATTACACAAGCAGTCCGGAATATATAAAAATTTTAGTTAAGACTTACTCGCGGGATTAGCTGTTTTTTCCCCCGCACTGAGATACACTAACCTAGTGGAACTCCAACCTATTTTGGACTTTATTGAATTCTGCCTTTTGCCATTCCTGAGTCATAAGGAAATTCAGCTCGTACAATTAAAAATGAGCCAACTGAATCTAAAATCCAAAGATGATCTCTTAGTGCAATGTCAATATTTCAAAAAGGCCGTCGACTTGATCAAAAAGCATCGACGGCACACGTCACTACTTCCGCAAGATTCAGAATTCAGCCTTTACGCAGCCCTCACCAAAATGGATCCCCAAGACATTTTACTGGTGCTATCGGGAGGCCGCTATCAAATCCCAGACACTGTGCTCTCGATGGTTACCCAGAAGCCGATTGCGTCCCTGGAGTTTAGAAAAAATCTCATGACAATGAGATTTGAGAAAGATGGCCTGGGAGCGGATCTTAAAAAGTTAAAGTCAATTCCTCTTCACGACCTCACCTCCCATCTTCAGGACAGAATTGCTAAAACCATCAGTACTACTAATAAAACCGGGATTTACCGACTCAGCCAAATTTCAGGCCCCGTTCGATTTATTCTGGAGATGGGCGGGGTATTTCTCCTTCTTTTTTTTATGATGTGGCTCGTTCCCGAAATTAGGACTACGTATGAAACCTCGGTTCAAAAAAGGATTAACGAATACCTCATTGATTCTTCGCTAACCGATTCGCCACCACCCAAGGGAATCTCCAAGCCGAAAATCCTAGTCAATGAGCGTGCGGATGCTTTTTCCACTAGCGCTACAGCAACACAAGCGGATGATTATGCCACCCCTGAATCCAATGT
>CAIMNF010000009.1 GCA_903842755.1 Oligoflexia bacterium | reverse complement strand
GATCAAAGATTTCAAAGACGCCGAGGGCCTGGGGTTCTTTTTTACTGAAAGCCACGCGCAGGACCTGATTCATCGCCCTAAAACATTTTTTGACCAGGCTATTCCTTCGGGAAATGCGGTTGCCTATGGAGTGTTCCATGTTCTTTCAAAGGTTTCGGATTCCCACATGACCCAAGAATTCAAAGGAGTGACCGATCGTTTAGAGGTCGAACTCGCCATCTTAATGCGTTCCTTTAAAAACAACCCTTATGGCTTAGGCGAATTCTTAAACTCTGCACTTTTACGACTGGTTGGACCTGCCATGGTTCAAGGGGAATCCACTCATTTACTTGAGTCCCTATTTTTCTTCCGCGATTGGGGTAGCCCGCAAGCGGTGGCTACAACGGAAATCGTCTGCCATCGGGAAACGTGTTACGAAGGCTCCTTTGAGCGTAGCCGCATTTTTGATCTTTAATTGAGCACCTATTAGAACGACTTTAATCAAATGAGTGGGAAAATTTATACGATCCTTTGGTTGATCTTTTGAGTAAATTATAATAGGGTTAAGGTCAGTTTTATGTCAAATTCGCAAACTTTAAATGGAGCCGTCATCGGCTATGGGTTCATCTCGGGCAAGGGGCACATTCCTGCGTATCTGAAACGTTCGCAGGGCGATGTTCGGATTGTTGCGGTAGCCGATATTTGCGAAGCCCGTCGTGCCTTAGCGGCCAAAGCTCTGCCCGAAGCGCGAATTTATTCGGACTATACTTCGCTGTTAAAGGCCGAAGCAAAAAATTTAGACTTTGTGGATATTGCGACCCCGCCGTGCGATCACGCAAAAATTGCCCATGCCGCATTCGATGAAGGGTTAAATGTACTGTGTGAAAAACCGTTAACGACCACTCTTCAAGAGGCAACCGCTTTGCTCGACCACGCTGAACGCGCCCAGTGCGTTTTGTTTCCGGCCCACAATTACAAGCACGCGCCCGTGGTCAAGGCAATCCGCGAAGTCATTCAAAGCGGAAAAATTGGCGCGGTACGATCGGTCACGTTGAACACGTTTCGGAACACGCATGCAAAAGGGGTGACCGAGTGGAATACCCATTGGCGGAGACACCACCAGTGGAGCGGCGGCGGAATTGCGATGGACCATGGTAGCCATTCCTTTTATTTAACCTTTGACTGGTTAAAGGAATATCCAACAGCAATTACCGCGAAAATGAGCAATCTTGAGCCGACAAAGTATGATACCGAAGATAATTTTAGCGCGGTGCTCACGTTTCCGCATGGGCTTGCGCATTGCCACCTGACGTGGACGGCGGGTGTGCGAAAAGTGCTTTACACCATCCAAGGCGAAACAGGCGCGATTACCGTAGACGACGACGACATGCAAATCGCAACCCAAGAAAAAACAGCGGGGGATGATGTCGCCCAGGGCGCTGTGCGATGGAATGTCGAAAAGAAAACGATTTCATCGGATTGGATGGATGCAAGCCACGTGACTTGGTTTAATGCGCTCTTTGACCAATTTAAAGAAGCGATTGCAACGAAAGACTATGTAGGAAAAGAAGCCCTGGAAGCGTATCGCTGCATTGAAATTATTACGCGGGCTTATGATTCAGCAAAACAAAATTCATTAGAAATGAAGTTAAACGGAAGGAAAAAAACATGACTACAGCTCCAAAAATCAATATTCAGGCTCCAAAAGGCAAGCTGGCCATTCTCACTCCAGGAATGGGTGCAGTGGCCACGACACTTTTCGCGGGGGTAGAAGCCGTAAAAAAAGGCATCGCACTTCCGGTGGGATCGTATACCCAATTGGGAAAAATTCGCTTGGGTAAGCGAACGGAAAACCGCACTAAGCTTGTAAAAGATTTAGTGCCGTTGGCTGGTCTTGAACAAGTGGTCTTTGGCGGCTGGGATATTTTCCCCGAGAACGCTTACGAAGCTGCTTCGCACGCAAAAGTTTTAGAGAAGGATCTTTTAGAACAATTAAAAGAACCCCTCAGCAAAATTAAACCCATGGCCGCCGTGTTTGATCGTGACTACGTGAAGCGCTTAGATGGCCCGCATGTAAAAAAAGGCAAAACCAAAATGGACTTGGCGGACCAACTTCGCCAAGACATTAAAACTTTTATGAAAGACAATGGCTGCGATCGCGCCGTAATGGTGTGGTGCGCATCCACCGAAGTGTACACGCCGCCAAGCGAAGTGCATTCTTCACTTAAAAAGTTTGAAGAAGGCTTAAGAAACAACGATGCCTCGATCAGTCCTTCCCAAATTTATACCTATGCCGCGCTGAAAGAGCGGGTTCCGTATGCAAACGGTTCGCCCAATGTATCGGTAGAAATGCCTTGCATACAAGAGCTAGCTGCAGAAATGAAAACCCCCATCTGCGGTTCAGACTTTAAAACAGGACAAACTTTCTTAAAGACGGTCATTGCACCAGGCTTAAGGAACCGCCAGTTAGGGGTTGCCGGTTGGTACAGCACAAACATTCTTGGAAATCGCGATGGCGAAGTGTTGGATGATCCAGGATCGTTTAAATCTAAAGAAGTGACTAAATCGGGCGTTCTAAGCGATATTTTTGATGCAAATCTTTACCCTGAACTTTACAGCAACATTAGCCACGTGGTTCGGATTAATTATTATCCGCCGCGCGGAGATAACAAAGAAGGTTGGGATAACATCGACATCTTTGGCTGGTTAGGCTACCCCATGCAAATTAAAGTGAACTTCCTTTGCCGGGATTCGATCCTTGCGGCACCGATTGTGCTGGATTTGGCCTTGTTTATGGACTTGGCCGGTCGCGCAGGAATGTCCGGCATTCAGGAATGGTTATCGTTCTATTTCAAAATGCCCATAACGAAAGCTGGCCTAAAACCAGAACACGATCTATCAGTTCAGCTTTTAAAATTAGAAAACACCCTGCGGTTCTTTACCAACGAAGAGCTGATCAATCACTTGGGGTTGACTTACTACGGAGTAAATGAAGGGGAAGCATGAAATGCCTTACCCTTTTCTTAGTCAAATGACTTGGAATGTTGATCTGTCGCTGACATTGATGATGCTTGGAAGTGCAGCACTTCTGGTCGCGGTTTATGGCGTACGGACCAGCAAAAAAGGGAAAGTGGAATTTGATCGGGTCGAAAAGCAGGGCTCAAGCTCGCTCATGAACAAAGGCATGATGAATATGACCTATTGGGGTCTCCAACCCTTAGGCGATCTATGCATTTTTTTGGGGTTAAGCCCAAATTCGATTTCGTGGATCGCGCTTATTTTTGGCGCGCTTTCTGCGGTAGCGTTGTGCTTCGGCCATTTTGGAACGGCAGGATTTCTTGCGGCCATTTGTTCGCTCTTGGATGCGGTGGATGGCATGGTCGCGCGAAAAACAGGTTTAGCTTCGGATTCAGGCGAAGTGGTCGATGCGTCTGTGGATCGCTATGTGGAATTTTTCTTTCTTGCGGGATTAATTTTTTACTACCGCGAAATTCCAAGCTTAATGGTCATTTGCTTGTTTGCGCTGCTGGGAAGTTTTATGGTGAGTTACTCCACCGCAAAAGCAGAGGCATTGCAAGTGACTCCACCGCGGGGAAATATGCGCCGGACCGAACGTGCATTGTACTTAACGTTGGGCGCGATTTTGGCCCCTATTTCAATTCAAACGATCGAAACCTATGGCGCCTATCCGGTTAGCCTGGGCTACCCGATGATTTTTGCGTTGTCGATGGTGGCGCTCTTTTCGAATATTTCTGCAGTTCAACGGTTGATTGCGATCGCGCAAGCGGTAAAACAAAAAGAAGACGCGCTTAAAAAAAATAGACAATGAATCGCGGAACTTTTTCAAAAGCACAAATTTCGGCCTTAGCGGCGACCGCAATTGATTTTGGAAGTTTAACGGTTTGGGTTGAAGTACTGAAGGGATTCTATCCGATCGGAGTAGGCATTGGCGCTGCTGCGGGTGCGATGACCAATTTTTTTTTAAATCGGCATTGGTCGTTTCAGGCCGCCGAGGGACGTTTATCTCATCAAATGGTAAAGTATGCTGGCGTAAGTGTGGGCAGTTTATTGCTCAATATGGCGGGCGTTTACCTGCTGACCGAATGGTTTGGATTATTTTATTTAGTTTCTAAAATTCTAACTGCAGTTGCGGTGGGAGTGTTTTATAATTATCCGCTCCACCGGTATTTTGTATATTCGAAAGGGAAAGTCCACGTATGACGATCAATCCTACCCAGCCCAAGAATCAAAAAGCGCATTTAAAAACTCAGGTTCCAGGACCAAAGAGCAAAGCCTTTCGCGAGCGGGAAGAAAAGTTGCTTGCGCCAGGTCTACAAGGCTTCGCGCTAATGGCGGGGATTACCGTCGATCACGCCGAGGGTAGTACGGTGACGGATGTGGATGGCAACACCTTTTTAGATGTGATTGGCGGAATCGGAGTCAATGGCTTAGGCCATTCTCACCCCCGTTGGGTTTCGGCAATCCAGGAGCAAGTGAAGCATGCCTCGGTTGGAAGTTTTACCAGTGCTGCTCGCGTAGAGTTGCTCGAAAAAATTGCAGAACACCCGCCGGCGCCAGGACTTAATCGTGCGCAGCTTTACTCCGGCGGTGCAGAAGCCGTTGAAAGCGCACTGCGCTTAGCAAAGTGCCACACCGGAAAACACGAATTTGTAAGCTTTTGGGGCGGGTTTCACGGAAAAACCATGGGGGTACTTTCGTTGATGGGTTCCGATTTTAAGGATCAAATCGGCCCGATGGTGACGGGCAGTCATTTGGTGCCTTATGCAAATTGTTACCGCTGTCCGCTCAATTTGGAATACCCGAAATGCGGGATGGCGTGTGTTGAACTTGCCACCAAGCAGGCTAAAATGAGCTGTGCAGGAAAAGTGGCCGCAGTGGTGGTGGAACCCATGCAAGGAACAGCGGGCAATGTAATTCCCCCCCGCGAATTTTTACCCGCTGTAAAGGAAATGGCAAAAAAACTAGGTGCGCTGTTGATCGTCGACGAGATGATTACCGGCTTTGGCCGGACAGGAAAAATGTGGGGCAGCGATCATTCGGGTGTGGTCCCCGATATTGTCACATTAGGAAAACAATTTGGCGGGGGATATCCGATCGCGGCGCTATTGTCGCGTGACGAGATCGTCGCTGCAAAACCTTGGGGAAATCCGTCCGGTTCGTCCTCCAGTTACGGGGGGAATCCATTAGCTGCTGCGGCTGCAAGTGCGGCCCTAGAAATTATTCGCGACGAACAGTTAGTGGAAAACTCCAAGCGCGTGGGCGAGTACTTTTTGAAAAAGCTAAAGCCCTTCGAGGAAAAGTTTTCCTTCATTGGTCAGGTGCGCGGCGAAGGGTTGTTTTTAGCCATCGAGATGGTCAAAGATAAAAAAACGAAAGAACCGCTCAGCAAAGCGGCGTGCCAGATGATCTTTATGGAGTGCTTGAAACGAGGTCTGCTCACGATGTCTTATGCGGCAAGCTTTCGATTGCAGCCAGCTCTGACCATCGATGAAGGCACAGTGGACCATGTGGTGGAAATTTTGCGTGAGGTGTTTGAGTGGATGGAGAAGCGCTCGGAAAGGTGAATAAAGGAACGCATTTTGGTTCAATGATTCAACTTTAATTACGTTGAGCTCCGGTGATAAGTTCGCTTTATTTATTTCTTGCTGATTCTAAAAGTGATCTCTACAGTGCTAAAAATCATGAGCCACTCGAATGAAGTAACACTGAAGCGTGCACTTGGGCCTGTTCATCTCTGGGGCCTTGCAGTGGGCTTGGTGATCTCGGGTGAGTATTTTGGCTGGAGCTACGGGTGGCGAGAATCAGGTCCTATCGGCTTCTTAGTCAGTACGCTCCTGGTGACCGTTCTCTATATTACTTTGGTTTTCAGCTTTACGGAGTTAACGACCTCCATCCCAGAGGCAGGTGGCCCATATGCTTATGCCCTAAGGGCCTTTGGCCCGTTCGGCGGTTTTTTAGGTGGATTGACCACAACCATTGAGTTTCTGTTTGCGCCTCCGGCGATTGCGTTCGCCCTAGGATCGTATCTACATGTGATTTTTCCCGCTATTTCAATCGAGGTCGCGGCAGCAATCGTGCTGATTTTGTTTGGCGTTTTGAATCTTTTTGGAGTGCATCAGTCGGCGCGTTTTGAAACCGTGGTGACCGTGCTTGCCGTGTGCGAACTCCTTGCTTTTCTCGGGGTAGTGTTGCCCCATTTTCAATGGGTTCATTTTGCGGCGGACGGCTTTCACGGAGGCGTATTCGGTATATTCGCAGCAATTCCTTACGCAATTTGGTTCTTTTTAGCGATCGAAGGCGTAGCAATGGCGGCGGAAGAAGTTCATGAACCGCATCGCACGATCCCCTTGGGCTACTTGAGTGGTATCGCAACTCTCGTCTTGTTAGCGTTAGGGGTGATGCTGGCCGCAGGAGGAGTGGGGGATTGGAAGGTATTGAGTAATTTAGATTATCCTATTCCCGCAGCGGTAGAAATGGCTTTGGGAAAAGCGAATCCCTGGGTTAAAACATTTGCGGGCATTGGGCTATTTGGATTAGTCGCTTCGTTAAATGGAATTGTATTGGGCGCTTCTCGGCAAGTTTTTGCGGTTGCCCGGGCTGGCCTATTGCCGCCGAGTCTTGCTCGCTTAAACCGCCATGGCGTGCCTGATCGGTCCGTTGGATTCACGACGCTGGTTGGGTTAATTGCAATTTTTTCAGGGAGAACCTCGGAGTTGATTACCTTGTCTGCGTTAGGTGCAGTGTGCATGTATTTTATTGCGATGGCCAGTTTAATGGTGCTTCGGAAAAAAGAGCCCCACTTGCCACGTCCCTTTCAGGCGCCGCTATACCCTGTTTTTCCGGCGATTGCCGGCGGACTCTCGTTGCTTTCGGCAGCGGCGATTGTCTTTTTTAACCAAATGCTCACCTTAATTTTTTTGGGAATTTGCAGCGTGGCGAGCATCGGGTACTGGGTTAAATCACGGAGAACAATGGTTCCATGAGTTTTTCTGCGACGTTTGGGACTCAAACCTATCACTTTAAAGACTTAAAAACTTTGTTGGCCAAAGCTTCCCCAAGGCGGTCCGCAGATGAACTCGCAGGCATTGCTGCCGAAAACGAAAAAGAACGCGTAGCAGCCCAATGGGCCTTGGCTGACGTGCCGTTAAAGCATTTTTTGAACGAAGAGCTCGTTTCTGCCGAAATTGACGAAGTAAGCGCACTCATTGCGACGCAACATTCGCCGGAAGCCTTTTCCTTGATTTCCTCGTTTACCGTGGGGGAGCTACGGGAGTGGTTACTGTTGCCGAAGGTGAGCACGCCAGAACTGGTGCGGGTGCAGGAGGGGCTTACCCCAGAAATGGTCGCAGGGGTCTCTAAAATAATGCGCAACCAAGATCTGATTGCGGTGGCTCAGAAATGTTCCGTGATCACTCGTTTTAGAAATACCATTGGTTTGCCAGGAACTCTCTCGGTTCGGCTCCAACCCAATCATCCGACGGATGATGCAAAAGGAATTGTCAGTAGCATTTTAGATGGACTATTGTTAGGCGCTGGCGACGCAACGATCGGTATTAACCCTGCGAGTGATCATCCGCAGAACGTTGCGCGCTTACTTCACTTAATCGATGAATTGCGGCTCCGCTATGAAATTCCCACCCAATCGTGTGTCCTGGCGCATGTGACCACTCAACTGGAGCTAATGAAAATCGGCGCGCCCATTGATTTAGTTTTTCAATCGATTGCAGGAACGCAAAAAGCAAACGAGAGCTTTGGGATTCGCCTGAGTTTGTTGGACGAAGCGTATGAGATGGCCTTGAGTCTGAAGCGCGGGACCCTGGGCCAAAACGTCATGTATTTTGAAACGGGACAGGGCAGTGCACTCTCCGCAGATGCTCATCAAGGAATAGATGCGCAAACGTGTGAGGCGCGCGCCTATGCAGTGGCTAAAAAATATAAGCCTTTGTTGGTCAACAGTGTAGTGGGATTTATTGGACCCGAGTACCTTTACGATGGAAAACAAATTATTCGAGCAGGATTAGAAGATCACTTTTGCGCCAAACTTTTAGGTTTACCGATGGGCTGCGACGTGTGTTATACGAATCACGCCGAAGCAGATCAAAACGACATGGATACGCTGTTGACTCTTTTAGGTGTTGCAGGTTGTACCTATATTATGGGGGTGCCCGGTGCGGACGACATCATGCTGAATTATCAAAGTACTTCGTTTCATGATGCTTTATATCTGCGCGAAGTATTGAAATTAAAACCTGCGCCCGAGTTTGAATTGTGGTTGCGGAGAATGAACGTCATCGACGGCCAAGGCCGAGTGCGGGGCGATACCGCCGCTCACCCCTTGCTCGACTATTTTGGAAACGCAAAATGAACTGGAATGAGCTAAAGCAGTTTACCCAAGCTCGAATTGGATTGGAACGGTGCGGGCATTCGGTCTCTACCCGGAGCCAACTCGAGTTTCAATGGGCGCACGCGTGTGCGCGGGATGCTGTTTTTGAAACTTGGGATGCCGAAGCGACCGAACAGGAATTAGGAGCCGCAGGAATGCAAACCATTCGGCTGGAAACCCAAGTTAGTCAACGCACGGATTATTTAAGACGACCCGATTTGGGGAGAAAATTAAAAGAAGATTCAGAAGCTCTTTTACAACTGAAGCAGCCCGCAGTTCCACACCGGTTAGTGTTTGTGATGACCGATGGACTTTCGCCCGCCGCAATACGCGCCCACGGAGCGGCCCTGGCTACGCGTCTCAGTCAAACGCTCGCGGATTTTATTCGGGGGCCGAAGCCATTATGGATTTTGGCTCCCTTTGGACGAGTGGCGCTCAGTGATGCCATTGGCGAAAAGTTAAAGGCCGAAATGGTTTGTATGGTGTTGGGTGAGCGGCCAGGCTTGTCTTCCCCAAACAGTGCTGCTTTGTACTTAACCTATCGACCGAAAGTCGGAAATTCCGATGCCCTCCGAAATTGTATTTCCAATATCCACCCGCCTGACGGTCTAAGTTACGCAGAAGCAGTTCATAAAGCGCATTTTTTAGTGGCGGAAGCGTTTCGGCGAAAATACACCGGGGTCGAGTTGAAAGATGAATCTGCTTCATTTCGAGCCGATTTAGACGATTTAAATTGAAAATTCTATAGTTGATTTATTTGCCTACTTTTTTATGTACTAATTGTGTAAGGTACTGCTATGAAAAATCTGTGCCGCTTATTTCTTTTATGCGTTTTATTTTCAATAAGCACCGAAACAGAGGCAGGACCACTTGATCTCTATTTTGTAGAAGTGAAACAAACGATTACTTTTAAATGGACGACTGGGCGGTACTACACGCCCGGTTTAACGTTAGTGAATGAAGATTTTACCGAGGGAGACAAGCCTAGTACGGATCGCTTGATCAAGCGTTCGTTAGATGGTTTGCTTAGTCAAGGCTTTAACCCTAAGCGGATTGCGTTAGTAGCATCGCCCGGAAAGCTAATCCTGCGGGATACTCACTACAGCGATGAACCCTATTTTGGCAGTTTTAAGCACAAACGCGTAGCAAAGTTTGACAAGGTCCAAAACTTTGAAGTGACTTTAAGATTCTTCTACCGGAATCCTTTGCCCGTCAACCTCAGTGCGACCGCCACCGTGGTGAAGGTGGAAGATGCGACATTTGTTCTTCAAGATGTGAAAGTCACCGGTCAATATAGGCCGATCGAAAACGCGGAGGTCAAGTTAACCGCTGAGCAAATTGAAACCAATTTAACCAAGAATAATCTGGGCCTTGCGCAAGAGCATTTGGTGTCCTTGGATCGTGCGCGACAAAATTATGCAAGAAACACCGGGTATAAAGTTCCGGATTTGTTTACGCAGTTAGTGGTTAAGCTTAATGCGGATTCCAAACAGGAACAGGCACTTCAGTTTGTTTTAGATGAAACCAACATGACGCGCTTTCCAGGGCAGCGTTCATTTGATTCATTGGTTCGCACTGCAAAAGTAAAAGATTTCATCGGCTCTCTGCCGATCCTTAGAAACTGGGATATTTTTAAAGAGAAAATTTGTACGGTCGCCTTGGAGTAGCCAGTGAGGGGTGTTGAGTTTAGATGAGCTCCGTAGGTTTATTTAGTTGTTAGATTAAGATTCAAAGAATTGACGGACACAGTTTAACTCTCATGGGGCAGTATGAATCAAAAAATAGGACAGCGGGAATTTAGATTTGAGTTCGAAAAGTCAATCGTTCCTCTTCATGATCCAGTAAATCCATCGGAGGTTTATAAGGGCGAACCGGCAACTGCCACCCTTAGGACTATGGAAGGTCAGACCGTCACCGCTCAAGTGTATAGGCTTTCTCCATTCGGTGTTGAAATCGTAATTGCGGATAAAGGTTTGGCCCATCTGAAAGCGGGCGATTGTTTAAATTTAAACATCAAAATCGGTCGATCGGATTGCTCATTTGAGGCGATCAAAGTTGCAAGTATTCAATTTTCTGAAAAGAGGACTCTATTTGGATTTAGGTGGTGCTCACAAGAATTAAGTAGGGAAGAGGGTAAAGACCGACGGCAAAGCGTTCGTTGGGTGTGTAGCGAGAATGATTTGCCGACGGGGATGGCCCAGAATCCTGCACGTTTTAATGAAGATATTTATTTTTCGATCAAAAGTATTTCCGTCGACGGACTCCATATGATAACGAGTTTCAGAAATAAATTCCTATTACCGGGAATGATGCTGGAAGCGAGCTTATCTTTTCCATGCATTGGGCAGGTGAATGCAACGCTTAAAATTGTAAACGTGCGTGTTGAATCAAATGCGGGAAAGCCTTCGTTGATTTTAGGGATGCGCTTTGTTCAAAAAAGCCCCCCTCTAGATGAATATGTGGGGCAGTATGTCCTGCAATTTGGTCCAGGGGTAAGTGTTCAGGAAATTAGGCAAGCGGGCCTTAAAATAAAGTCCGTAGACTCTGCGACCCAATATTCATTCGTTAAGTCCCCGGCTGATTATCACGAGGTCTTAGAGTTAAGACATCAGGCTTATTCGGCCGTGGGTAAAGCTGACCGAGACGCAGATCCATTGGTAATGAGTGACGTGTTTGACACTCAATCTCGAATATTAATGGCTAGACACGGCAATAGGACTATAGGCTCTTGGAGGGTAACGTTTCATCGTTCAGATGAACAAAATGAGTATGACCAATATGTTCGTTTTCCAAAAGACTTTCCTCGGCGAGACGAAATTCTGGTGTTAAGTCGAATTTGCACAGACCCGCAATATCGCGGGTCTGACTTGTTTTACGGAATGATGAGGCAGTGCTTAATCACAACCTTACAGTCAAAACGCCGCTACCTCCTGGGGGGGTGCAGTGACGAACTCCTTCCGCTCTATCAGAAAATTGGGTTTGTTCCAACAGGGATTTACTTCGTGCATGGTGGGTTAAACAAAATCAAGGAGCAGATCATCCTAGCTGATTCAATGAATATCATTCTCGGAAAAGATGTCGATTTTGGAATCTGGAAAAAATTTTATTCTGATCTTGCTCGGTACGTGGAGTGACTTTTGGAAGCGCCAATTTATCTCAAGACTTACGCATGTTTCGTTCAGGTGGGTTCGTCACACTTAAATCAAAATGGAGTTTCGCCTCAAAATTCTCAGATTTTGTGCCTCTCGAAGACTGGAAAAAAGAAAATAGTCCTGTACCTTAAATTTAAGCGGCTAGGTCTAATTCAAGGCTAGAATAATTGAATGATGGTTCAACATCTCCCGACTTTTTGGGATTCTTTGTTTTGCTTTGCTTTAAGGTAATCACTCCAAGACTTGCCAAATATTGCACATCTCTATGAACATTTGGCTGTGAGCGATTGAGTAATTTTGCCAGAGAATTAATAGATTTTGGTTTATGTGCTTTAATGGCGGAAATGATCTCAAGTCGCGCCTCAGTAAAAACTTTCGCCACAACACCGAGGTTCTCAAAATATAAAACGACATCACCACTTGGCTTAAAGCTTTTCTGTTTTTTTCCTAGAGTCAAATCTTTGTATGTTTTTTCAAACTGGTCCAGAGTTCGTTTGGCAGACTGCAATTTAATGATTACTTTTTTCATGAATGTGAAAATATTCTGACTTGCCATGGTGATTATTTTGAATCCATGCAAGTCTATATCTAATCCCATGTGGCCTAAATTTATCCGTAGGAATTTTGTAGATTGAAATTTCATAAAAACTGCCATCTTCAAAAATCAACCGGTCATATTTAGGACTCACGTCATAAGGATATACGTTAATTATATATAAATCAAGAAATTATGTAATTAATGATATAACAATCCTGATGAAGTAAAGGCCCCGATCATTTCCTCTCGGCTTTCGGTCAATCCTTAAACGAATAGGTGTTGTCCAACTTCTTACCAGCGTCTTCGCTAATTTTCAGGCGGAATGAGTCCTAACGAAATATCACCAAAAGGTCCGTAATAAAAATTAGTGTTCACCAGGATTGATCCCGCTCCGAGGGCATAAGTGTTGATAGAATAGCGCTGGGCGAGTTGGCCAATTTTACTGTTGTCCGATGTCACAAGGATTTTGTAATTTATGCCGGTGGCTGGCACCTCGGTGAGTTCTTTATAGCGGTCCTTTGCGGTAGAAGCGCAGTGAGTGAGCGTCAAAAGGAGGAGGGTAAAGAGATTCTTCATAAACTTAGTTTAAGAAGAATGAGCACCGATTTCAAATTTATTTCACGATTGAATCTGTTCCGTCATTTTATCGTCAGCGGCGCTTTTTTCATGATGACTTAATATACTCCCATCCGTACCCTTCAGCTCCATAAAACCAATGGCCGATAAAATGGTCACACTCCCTAGGACAATGAATCCGCGATGAAGTCCGTGGATCAGCTCTTCGGGGCTTGCATGAAAGCGATCATGGATAAAATAGGTGGTGATGAGGGAGGATGTCGCCACGCCAAAACTTAACGACATTTGCTGAACCGTGCTGAGAATGGTGCTGGCGTGGCTAGTTTCTTTGGGGGTAATTTGCGCATACGCGAGGGTGTTCATGGAGGTATACTGTAGGGACGAAAAAAAACCAAAACCGCTTGCTTGAAGGATAATGAGTGCCACCGAAGTATGGTGATCGACCGTCGCAAAAAACATCATGATTGTTCCCATAAAGATAGTGTTGAACAATAGAAGCTTACGGTACCCAAAAAACGCTAAGAGCGATGGAATCGAAAATCGGAACACCAGCGAGGCGACCGATTGGGGCAAAATAAGGAGTCCCGATTGTACCGGACTAAACCCAAGCCCCACTTGATACAAAAGCGGCAAGAGGAAGGGGAGTCCACCGGCGCCTAAACGCGTAAAAAAATTGCCTCCGATGGAGGCCCGAAAGGTACGCAGGCGCAACAGATTCAAATGCAGTAAGGGATATTTTAAGGGCCGCGCATGGAGCGCATAGCCCGCAAGTAAGCACAGAGCGACCGCCAGTAAACCCGCTATTTCCGTTCCCGAAAGCGAGTGTTCGCCGAAAATTTCTAAAACATAGGACAGAAGAGCAATCCCGCAGCCAAAAAGGATTAGCCCCAAAAGGTCGAGCGGCTCCTTATGGTCACTTTTGTAATCGGGTAAAAATTTTAGGACAGTAAACAAGCCCAATATGCCGATCGGCAAATTGACAAAAAAAATCATGCGCCAATGAAAATAACCAACGATTAAGCCACCGACTAAGGGGCCAAGCATCGGGCCGATGAGGGCTGGAATAGCGACAAAGCTCATGGCGCGGACGAGCTCTGATTTTGGAAACGTTCGGACTAAAGTCAATCTTCCTACGGGAACCATGAGTGCCCCGCCGCACCCTTGGAGGATTCTAAAAATGACCAAGGCTTGAATCGACGTGGCCATTCCACATAAAAGAGAACCGAGCGTGAATACTCCGATTGCAGTCGCGAATACTCGGCGCGTTCCAAAACGGTCCGCGACCCAACTGCTGATCGGAATAAAAACGGCTAAGCTCAGGGTATAACTACTGAGCACCGACTTCATGCTTAACGGCACGACTTGCAGGGCAGTGGAGATGACGGGGATCGCGGTATTTAAAATGGTTGCGTCCAAGGCTTCCATGAAGAAAGCGATGGCCACAAGCCAAGGAACCCACTTTTTAATCATGTTTATTTTTATGGCTCCAAAAATCTAAAAGGACACAAACAAAAATTGCGTAAACGGAACCCCAAAGAATATCTAAAATATAATGATGATTCAAATAAACGGCCGAAAAGCACATCGAAAAATAAAAAATTAGGGTAAACACGCGCAATGTTCCGTATCGAAACGCGTAATACACGGACTGAAGCGGATAAGCCACATGGAGCGAG
>CAIMNF010000008.1 GCA_903842755.1 Oligoflexia bacterium | reverse complement strand
TTACCAATTTCCAACATTTGATCTGAATATTTCAGACCCAAAAAATGACACAAGTTTTTCAGATTCTCTTTTGGTTCGGTTAAAAAATCTTCAAATCGCAGCGTAAATACGCGCTCGGGGTGCGCCTCAATGAGCCGCTGAACCGCATCATAGGCGCGGACTAAAATCTGCGTGTTTAGCAAAGTATCAAACTCGTGAATAATCGCTTTATTCATACTGTTCACTTGAGCCCGCGGATCGCGAACTAAATTAATGAAGAGCATCTCCGGAAAAATTTTTATGATTTCTTCCCAATAGTGGATATTATCTAAAGACTTATCCATAATCACGTGTGCCTTTTTCGCTTCTCCAGATTCAATTAACATTTCCCAAGTTATAGAATGCACACTGCGAGGCTTGTCTTTGATTCGCTCAAAAATGACGAGCGGATCCAGTGAAATTCCTTCCCACTTCACAATACTGAGGGACTGTAACCCCACCACATCGACGACGAGCTGGAAATAATTTTCGTCTTCATTTAAATCGCCATAAAGAGAAAGCAAGGGCATAAAATCCACAATATGCAGCGGATACGGTGAATAAAAATCTTTATTTAAGCTAAGCCGAAGGCGAATAGCATGACTGCCGCAACGCCGAAGCGGGACCATCATGACGGGTTGCAAGGGGCGTTCAGTTTTTTTTACCATGTCCATTTTCTCCTGACGGCTGCAGGTTCCAGTTTCTTTAATGCGTTTAGGATTAAATCAACACTTTGCTCTACCGAAAGCTCTTGAGTGTTGATGACGACTTCCGGATTCGAAGGAACCTCGTACGGATCGCTCACGCCCGTAAAATGATCGATCTTTCCCTGGCGCGCCTTTTTATACATTCCCTTGACATCACGCTGTTCACAAACGACTAAGGGCGTGGAAACATAAACTTCAATAAAACGCGGGCAAATGCCCCGAACAAACCGCCGTCCAGAAGCAAAAGGAGAAACAAAAGAGGCCACCACAAAAACGCCGTTTTGGGCCAGCTTGCTTGCCAAAAAACCGACCCGTTGCACATGACTATCGCGTCCTTCGCGCGAAAAATCACTCATCGGAAATAGAGAGCGGACGCGGTCGCCATCTAAGTGCTCAACTTTCAGTCCTTCTTGCTTTAGCTTTTCGTACAATTTCTCGGCCAAGGTTGTTTTTCCGGCACAAGGAAGCCCTGTAAACCATACGACTACCGGTTGGATTTCCTTTTTTCCAATCGAAAAATGATTCCAAATTCGCTCATGAATAAAAAAGAGCAGGATTTTTGAAAACGCCTCTACTCCGCCGATCGTTAATGCCATTTTTTTATTGTCAGTAAACCAAAACACTAAGACGTAAGTCGCAATAAATCCACTAAGGCGCCAACTCGTCGCCTTTAGAAAAGACCGCCACCATGACTCGGTCACATGACGAAGCTCTTTTGCTGCTTTCAAACTTTCCATAACAGAGGCGGCTCGGGTCTGAGTCACAATTCCGCCTCCCACCACTCGATAATCTTGAATCAACACGAACCGGCCCGAAGCATTAATTTCTTGAAAAACATCCATAAACAGCGGCGAACTTAAGCGGATTCGAACATCCGCCACTTCGTTTCGATCAATAAAATCGCCGCTCATTTGCACTTGTTTTAGGCTGTTCGTGTCCACAATGCCTAAAATGCTTTCAATCTTACACTCCATTTCCTGGGTCAGGAGCTTTATTTTAAAGCTGTCGCCAATCCTGGCTCGCTCTTTTCCCATCCAAAAAATCGTCGCTTGAAAATACTCGGTCACAGACGAATCCGAAGGAACGGGAGCAATGACTTTCCCGCGCTCTACAAATGCTTCCTCTACGAGCGTAATTCCAACACAGTCGGACTGATCTGCGCGTTGAACTTGCGGGGCATTCCACTTTTCGATGGTGGCCACTTTAATTTTTTGCCCCGAAGGCCAAATTTTAAGTTCTGCGCCTTTTTCGATCCGCCCAGACTCTACACGCCCGACAATTACCCTACGGTCCGTCGTTTTATAAACATCTTGCACAGAAAAGCGAACCGGTGCCGATTCCGGAGCTTTTGAAAAAGAAATTTGATCCAGAGCCTGTAATAAGGTGGGCCCCCGATACCAGGGCGTCTGATCGCTCAGGCGACTTAGATTGACGCCGAATTTAGCCGAAAGCGGGATAAAAACAGACACAGCCAATCCTAGCTGATTCAAAAATGCCTGACAATCCGCTTGAACTTTTAAGAAAGAGTCTTCCGCGTATTGAAACAAATCAATCTTATTGATCAATACAATTGCGGTTTTAATCCCCAGAAGCTTTAAAAGGTAACAGTGTCTACGGGTTTGTTCCGTTACTCCGCTTTGCGCATCCACCAAGATGAGTGCTGCGTCTGCCGCACTTGATCCACTCACCATATTTTTCAAAAAATCCCTGTGCCCCGGTGAATCAATCAACCGATAGTTTCTGGCCGCTGTTGCAAAATGAATTTGGGAAATATCTATGGTGATGCCCAGATTTTGCTCTTCCTCAAACGCATCCAGCAAAAAAGCAGGCTCAAATTCTTTCCCAGATTTTTGGCAAATTTGTTTAACCTTTTCAATTTGGGATTGCGGAACTGTTCCGGTTTCAATTAATAATCCGCCCACCACGGACGACTTTCCATGATCCACCTCCCCCGTGATCACAATTGAAAGCGGGGCGCTGTTCACATATACCCCTTAACGCGAAGCTTTTGCATCGCGTGTGAGTCTGCCTGATCTTGTGCGCGACCTGCGCGCTCACTCAGATGAGTAGATTTTAACTCTTCAATAATTTCTTGAACGGTAGATGCGTTAGACTCGACGGATGCCGTGCAGGGCGCACACCCCAGGCTCCGATAGCGCCGTCCGTTTTTGGAGAAATACAAATCAAGTACGGGTATTTTTTCGCGCAAAATGTATTCCCAAATATTTAATTCGGTCCACTGCAACAACGGATGAATTCGCACATGGACATCCGCTGGATAATCCGTCTGAAACTGATCCCAAAGTTCGGGAGGCTGATCTTTAAAATCCCATTCAAAGGCCTTTCCACGGGGCGAAAACACTCGTTCCTTAGCACGAGTTCCCTCTTCGTCACGGCGGATGCCTAATAAAACCCCCTGATAACCTTGCGCTTGAATCACTTCTTGAAGGGCAACCGTTTTTAAAGCGGTACAACAGACCAGCCGACCTTTGGTATGATTCATTCCCTCTGCCAGTGCTTTTTTGTTCTGACCGACCACTAACTGCATACCCCATTCTTTTACAAAATGGTCACGGTATTGAATCATTTCAGGAATTTTAAACGATGTATCCACATGGATGAGTGGAAAAGGCACGCGCCCAAAAAAGGCTTTTCGCGCAAGCCAAAGCAGAACCGTTGAATCCTTTCCAACCGACCACAGCATTCCTAAATTTTTAATTTTTGCGAATGCCTCCCGAATAATAAAAACGCTATACGCTTCTAACTCGTCCAAATGATCGCCCAACGTAGAAATTCTCCTTTCCTTAAATTTTAACCGAAGATAAAGTGTAAGCAAGGAGCAAATCACAATGAAATTATTTAGGAATTTTTCGCTACTTAGCCCTTCAATTGCTGCTATTTTTTTGACTCTTTTTTGTGATGGGAGCGTATTTGCCGAAGAGGCGAGCCTTAAAGAAAAATTAATGCAAAGTTCGGTTACCTGGACAGACGAGCAAAATCAAGCCCACCATTTGTCCGATTGGAAGAGCCAGCCCTTGGTGGTTAGCGCCTTCTACACCGAATGTAAGAAAACCTGCCCCATGGTTACCCTTGCAAAATTGAAAGAAATTCAAACAACGTTAGACGCAAAAGGCATTAAAGCCGAATTTTTACTTGTCACACTGAATCCGGAAACCGATACCCCCGAAACGCTGTTAAAATTCAAAAAGAATCAAAACATTGACCATTCCAACTGGCACTTTTTGCGCGCCACGGATGCGGAAACTCGGGCATTTGCAAAAACCCTTGGCTTTGGTGACTACTGGACGATGGATGACCACATCGTGCATAACTTTAAAATCTCCTATTTTGATATGCCTAAGGGCCAGGAACATGCGCTCACGTATCAGAACCGTGCAGTAAAAACGTTATTTGAGTAGCCTAAGCTATTGAAATTGAATTAAAAATTTTTTATTAAAGACTTTTTCAAGTTTTCTCCATTTCTACCGAAAAGATTCGTAGAGGTTCAAATGAAGAAACTTAGCTTGAATGTAAAATTATCTCTGTCTTTCGCTCTCCAACTGGTTTTTATCATTGGGATTGGGTTGATTGGCTTCGTGGCCTTAAACGATGTCACCACCACCTACCGACATGTGGTCAAAGTAAATTTGCCCAAGGAAAAACTGCTTGCAGAAATTCGCCTCGCGCAAAAAGACGTTTTTGTTGGCGTACAAAGTACTTCGGGTACAGACGTAACGCCTGAGATTGTCGATGAATATTTAAAATCCATCGATGATGCCAATGCCAAATTCCAAAAAACTATTGAAAAATTTGACGAGCTTCCCTTAACCGATGCAGAAGCCGCCCTTTGGAAAAACGTAAAAGAAAACTGGAAACCTCTGTATGAAATGAGCAAAAAAATCGTAGGGCTTGCTGCGTCCAGTTCGACAGCAGATCATAATTTGCGGGAAAAATTAAAAGCGAATGACTTTGTGACTCTTCGTAAGAACATGAAAAATCCCGTCGAAGATTTGCGCGAATTCCAGGTTGCTGACTCCGACAAATGGAGCAAATCAGCCGAAGAAAGCTCCACGCACGCAAAACTGTTTATGAACATTTCCATGGCAGTAGGGGTAATCCTTAGTTTTATTGCAGCCGTGTACCTCATCGTGCACTTGCGGCGGCTATTGACCAGAATCACGGAAAATCTTTCTAAAGATGCGGAACAAGTGGCCATGGCCGCAAAAAATATTTCTACGGCGAGCGTAGAACTTTCGACCAGCGTTTCGGAACAGTCTTCTGCAATTCACCAGACTTCCGCCGCTATCGAAGAAATCAGCTCTATGATTGGCAAAACGGCTGATAACGCCAACCGATCCCGAGAAATTTCAGACGAGAGCCAAAATACGGTAAAAGAAGGCCAAGAATTGATTCAACAAATGCTACGTGCCATTCAAGAGATTGACCAAAGCAACGCGAAAATTAATGCTGAAATTGATCACAGCAACAAAGAAATCAAAGACATTGTAAAAGTAATTTCAGAAATTGGCGTCAAAACCCAAGTCATCAATGACATCGTTTTCCAAACCAAATTATTGTCCTTTAATGCGTCTGTAGAAGCGGCTCGGGCCGGCGAACACGGCAAAGGGTTTGCTGTAGTTGCGGAAGAAGTCGGCAACCTTGCCCAAATGAGCGGAAATGCAGCCAAAGAAATCAGCGGCATGCTAGACGGTGGGATTGCAAAAGTGGAAGGCATTGTCAGCAACTCGACGTCTCGGGTGGAAGGCCTGATTCGCATGGGAAAAGAAAAAGTATCCTCGGGTATGGAATTAGCGAAACGGTGTGACGCTGCTTTTAAGGCGATTGTCTCTAAAACTGCTGAAGTGAGTGATTTGGTGGGCGAGATTTCTTCAGCCACTCAAGAACAATCTAGTGGCGTTGGCGAGGTTTCTAAGGCCATTGCTCAATTGAACGAATCGACTCAGCAAAACAATACCGTTTCCGAAAATTCGGCCGTCTCTGCTCAGCAACTCACCTCGCAAGCGGAAGCACTTGCGACTGTCGTTTCCGAGCTCAATACCGTAGTCAATGGAGAAAGTAACACGATAGGACATCAGCAAGATCTGCATGAAGTCCGTGCAAACCGAAAACATTCTTCCTTAGATCAAGGGCACTCTGAAGCCGCGTAGGAACTTAGGATAGACCGAGCATTTTCAAAGCGATCTCGTCCAAGGGTAACACATGATCGGCGCCACCATGTTTAATGGCTTCTTTGGGCATACCAAAGACGATACAGGTTGCTTCGTTCTGTACGACAGTTTTAGCACCGAGGTCCTTTAAAATTTTTAACCCTCGCGCCCCGTCGGCGCCCATTCCGGTTAAAATCGCGGCCACCAGTTTTTTTCCTTTTCCAATTTTTGCGACCGACTGAAATAAGTAATCCACACTTGGCTTATGACGATTCATCGGGGGAGCATCCGTAATCTTGACCACTAAATCTAACCCCTGCTGTACCACTTCCATTTGAAAACCGCCTGGAGCGATCAGCACCTGATTGGGGCGAACAATATCTCCTTCTTGCGCTTCCTTTACGTCAAATGGACAAATTTGATTCAGTCGCTCCGCAAACGCTTTAGAAAAAACAGCGGGAATGTGTTGAACGACTAAGGTTGGAGGAATTTTTTCTGGAAGCCCCATAAAAACTTCCTTAAGCGCTTCCGTGCCCCCCGTCGAGGCGCCCATCACCCACAACGTCCGATCATCAACCCTTCCATTAAATACCTTTTTGGCTGGTAATGTGACAGGCGCTTTGACTTTTACTTTGGAGCGGCTCGCTTCTTTAACGGTCTCGATCATCAAGGGCGCAAGTTGGGCAAGCTCATTAAAACTTGGCTTTTGAAAATAATCGACAGCCCCTGCCTCTAGCGCATTAAATACCATGGGTCCCTCTTCCATCGTAATAGAACTAATCATCACCGTAGGAATCGGGTACTGGTTAATATAACTTTTTAAGAGGGTCACCCCATCCATTTCTGGCATATGAATATCAAGCGTAATGACGTCCGGCTTGATTTCGGGGATTAGTTTTTGTGCTTGATGAGGATGGTCCACGACTGCGACAATTTCAAAGTCGGGATCTTTTGAGAAAATCGTACGGAGCAGATCTCGAATCGTCTTAGAATCGTCGACAATCATTAATCGAATTTTCTTCTCGACGCGCAGTTTTCGTTGAACAAAATCTAAATGACCTTGAAGGGGCCCTGAGCGGAGCAATTTTCCCTCAACCTTAATCCCTTTCACTTTAAGCTCTGCATCTAAAAACGGCAGCAACTGCTCGGCATGTTCGAGTGCACAAACATATTTTAAAAAAAGAAAAGGGTCGGCCGTTTGCTGGATCCGCTTTTGAATAGCGCTTAGGATCTCTTTGAGCTTACTTTCATTTGCTTCCACAACCCAAACTTGGCTGTCCTTTTCAAACGCTGCCCAGAATAAAATATGCCCTTTGGGCAATTGAAAGTTGAATTGAGACTCGCTCGCTTGCCGAATTACCTGACCTGATTTTAGGGCGATCATTCCCTTATGTTACCTAAATTTTTTATTTTTTATTAAAAAATTTATCCGAAAGGTAACTATAACCGGTCAGCGGCGAAAACTCGGTGGCTACGTCAAATAACCCATGCTTCGCATTGCGGTTCCCGAGTTCTTCCAAAATCAGATTCCACTCTTTTCCGGCACCCGAAGCGACAGTTTTTAGACTATGAAATAATCCTGACGCCTCTTCGGAGACCTCTCCACAAACGAGCGTTACTACCCATTTTTCCGAAAAAACACTCTGCAATACCGTTTTTATTGCTGGGCTGTGAAAACCGACTACGACCTCACCTGGCTTTACGTCTGAACCCCCAATTTCATCGAGTGTTTTTAAACGCACACCCATCTCGCGTTCGAGTTGATTTTTGATCAACTCCGCGCCTTGCAACGCGGTATCAAAAAATAAAATCGTCCCTGGCTGACTTGGCTTTTTCCATTGATTAATTAAATCCGCTACGCGCTTTCGGTCCGACCCCTGAAGCAATAAAACCCGATTTTTAGTCTGCGGATCGGTCACCTGAGTCGTACTTTGGAATGAATGATCTAGGCTTAAGTTTTTAAGCTCACCCTTTGAACCTTGATGGGCTCTGACCGAGCACCTTACTTTTGTTCTTAGTTCATCTGCCCGTTGTTTTAAATTGTTTAAGGCGGGCTTCTCCACGTAGTCCGATGCACCCATTTCCAGGGCCTGAGCCGCGAGCGAAGAATCTTCCCGAGAAACACTACTCACCATCACCACAGCAGGATGGGTAGCCGAGAAATTACTGCGTAAATATTCCACGCCATCTTGTACGGGCATGTGAATATCGAGTGTGAGGGCATCGACTGAGTTTTTCTTCAAAAACTCGCTCGCCTCTTCCCCATTCATGGCATGCCCCGCGATTTCAAATCCGTATGCAGGAGTGAAAACCTGCTTCATCAGGGTGTGGATACTCGGCGAATCATCCACTACCAAGACCCGAATTGGTTTCTGCACATCGGAAACCGGCGCCTTCGCTTTTGTAGGCGAACTTTTCTCTAAAATCCAAGAATGATTTTCTTTCACATAAATGGATGGCCCTACTGACTTCACAGGGACGGAAATATTATGCAACGACTCTGAAATTCCCAAAAAAATAAAACCTTCTGGATTCAAGTTCTTTTGCAAGTCTTGCATGATGGAACGGATTTGTGATTCATTAAAATAGATAAACACATTTCTACAAAAAATAAAATCAAACGGCTGCGGCGTCTT
>CAIMNF010000007.1 GCA_903842755.1 Oligoflexia bacterium | reverse complement strand
CGACAGCTACTTGCCAATAAATTGCATGAATAACTTTGGGGTGAATGAAAATGAATAAGAATAAAAAGAAACTAAATTGGCTTGGAAGCGTGTTAGTTTTGATTACGGGCTTAGCGCAAATCGATTTTGCTCAGGCACAATCGCCTCAAGCGACCGCTACGGCGACAGCAACGCCAACACCAAGGCCCGCGGCTTACTACGGAACACAGCTTCAATTCTTGAAAAAACTTAACTACCCGATAAATAATTCAAATTTAAATAATTGCCTTGGAGCAATTTCGTCAGCGAGCCCGAATGGGGTTAAGCCCGATTCGACTGGCGCGTACCCGGCTTCGGCTTTTCAGTGTGTACAGGCGTCTGCGCCCGCGGATTATACCAGTTGGTCCAACACGCTTTTTCAAAATGGAAAGCAAATTACAGGTTTTTATACGGTGGGTGGCGCGTATTGCCCGCAAAATCAGGTGGCTGATGCAAATTGTCCAATCGTAGTGCGAACTTTTTTTGAGACCACTTGCCCTAACAATGTGGCGAATGCACCTACTACGCCGCTTGCTTCCTTGAGCGGTTACACTGCGGATGGGAGTGGGAATCTTTTTCAGGGCAATTCAGGCCCTTATTGTGCTTATGCAGCTTCAATAACCCCATGTACGGCAATTTCATTTGAGGGTCCCGCTGCGCCTGGCGTGACGACTTTTTCGCCGAAAATTACCTGCGATTCCCAAAATGGGACCTTTGATCCAAAAACGCAAATTACCCAACAAGGCGCGATTCAGACTAGTGCGATTTTGGCGACTACGGCTACGCAGCAGTCCTGTTCTACGATGAGTAGTGGTGGCCCAGGTTTTGTTCAGATTGGAGTCAATTCAGATGGTTCGCCAATTTGTCAGTATGATCCAGCGCTTTGCCAAACGGCCGTAAGCAACATTTGGACCGGCGCTTCTGACGCTATTGTACCCGCACCTTGCCCACAAAATGTTGTGATTAAAGATTATCCGCTTTGGAACGCTGGCGTTTCAGTTCAGGGTAACGGAACGCCACCATACATTTATACGGTTAATCAGTGCCTACGCGCAGGCACCGCTACGCAACCGACACAAATTGTTCAACTTGATCAGAACAATACTTATGGTTGGAAAGCGGGAACAGGGTGGTCCTATTATCCCACCACGCCTCCTTCTGTAGGGCAAATGGCCCCGGGGTATCCTTTATTGAAGGGGGACCCTTGGGCAATGGCCGTAAATAGCAGTAATTATTTAACAACTGCGGCGACAGTGCTACAGGGGTACGCGCAGTTTGGCGGGCTAGTTGCACAATCGACAGCGGCCCCGAGTCCACCAAGTATTGACGACCTGTTGACCGCAGAGAACCCAAATTATCAAGCCGGCGGATGGAAAAATAAATGGCCGACGGCCACATTTACGCTGGATGGCTCTGCGAATGGCTCGCTTGTCACTCAAACATCTTTTCGGCAGCGGTACAATTTGCAGCCGCCGCCACAATTTGTTTGTTTGTTTGGGAACTTAACCAATCAGCAGCCATCCCTTGCTGTTTCTCAGTCAAGACAGCCAAGTCAAAAAAATTCGAATTATGGAACTGTATCTTTGCCTGATGGCACTAGTGCTAATATTTATTTGGCAGGTGACAATGTAACTTTCAGTTTTGATAAAACTTATTGGCAAAATAGTCTTTTTGTTCTGTTAGTGGGTGGAGGTAATAGTGCCGATGATGGCAACAGTTCATGTGGGCACACAGGTACTGCAGGGCAAGTTTACGCCCAAACCATTCAGGGAATTACTGAAGGAACTTCGTGTGCTTTTACAGTTGGTGATGTAAGTCAAGCTACCTCGCTCAGTTGCACAGGCACTATTATAAATCAAACAGCGATTCCAGGAAATTCTCATTTAAGTGATGGCAATAGTAATACAGTTTCTTATACTACAAACGGTGGTCAACAAATAGTTTTAGGGACTTCAAATGGAGGTGGTTATGGTGCTGGCGGTGCAGAGGCGCATTGGGGCGGTACCCTCGGCGGATGCAGTAACGCTAATCCCGGGTCACCAGGAATGGCCGCTGCGTGGTGGCAGACAGTATCGTGGTGTGATCAGGGCTTTAATGGCTGCCAAGTTGCGGCGCAAGTGCAGGCTCCTGCGCCCGCTCCTGCCCCCCAACCCGCACCGAATCCGAATGCAGCTTTTTGTATTAAAAATCCCCAAAGTCCGCGATGTAACTAAGCTGAAATCTGAATTTTATTCAGCTTTTAATTTGTGAACTACTCGAAATCTGCTGAGTGATTTAAGAAAACTTCAGTTTAAATGGAATGCTGAATGCAATAATTGCGCGATTTTTAGATCAAAAAAAGTTTGCTAAAGTTTTCGAATAAAAAGATGCTATTCAACTCATTGGGCAGCACAATCAATGACCACAACTTGACATCACCCCCCTCATTAAGCAAAAATTAGCTTACTTAACCACCGAGCGGAAAAACCATGACCCAAGCCCTACTTGAAGCAAAAGACCTAACCCTAAACCTCCAAAAGAAAACCATTCTTCATGCGTTGAATTTTACGCTAAATCAAGGCGAAACCGTTGCCTTGATCGGCCATAACGGTGCGGGGAAGACTACCTTGTTTCACGTCCTTTTTGGGTTAAAATTTCAATCCTCGGGGCAGTTGTTGTTAAACTCTATTCCTACGCATGAAACCAAGGCACGCGAAAAAGTATCCTTCGTGCCCGAGCGTCCTTATCTAAACCCAAACGAGTCGGCATTGGAAATGCTTACGTTCTTTGGACGACTTGCCCATATTCCTCCCGCCGACTTAAAGCCCCGTGCGCACCAGGTACTTGCACAGGTTGGGCTTTTGGAAATTGGTGGGCCAGACATTGGCAAAAAAAAGCTCAAAGCGTTTTCCAAGGGCATGCTCCAACGGGCACTGATTGCGCAAGCCTTGATGAATGATCCCCAGTTTTTAATTTTGGACGAACCCATGAGCGGCCTCGATCCAGCAGGCCGTGATTGGGTGCGGAACTTGATTCGTGATTTAAAGCAACACGGAAAAACCGTTTTATTTTCAACCCACGCGCTGGAAGACGCAACCGAACTTGCGGACCGCATCTTGGTTTTAAAGCAAGGAAAAATTGATTTTTTAGGAAGTCCCGCGCAGTTTTTAAAGCAAGGGGGAGTAGTTCATGCGTGATTTAGTGACCCTGGCACTGCACACGGTGAAGTCGCTCGTGCGCGATAAAATTCTTTATAACGTATTATTCGTGGGCCTATTTTTACTACTGGTGGGCTATTGGGCAGCACTACTGGTGTTTGGGCATCAGGACCGGGTAATGATCCATTTAGGAATGGCTGCAAATTCGCTTACGCTGTTATCCATTGCCGTTACTTCTGGCGCGCGGATCATTACGCAAGAGCGGGAGTCGCGGCTCCTTTATTTAATCCTTTCTAAGCCAATTTCGCGTGTGAATTATTGGTTAGGAAAACTAGTGGGGATTGGATTATTTTTAGCCCTAAACTTAGTGCTGTTAATGACCGTCATGGCCCTTGGTGTGTATCAAGCGGGCGGGCAGTGGAATTTAGGATTTGTTCAAGGGGCAACATTGTTGTGGGTTGAGGCGTGGATGATGTGTTCCTTTACGTTGTGGGTTTCTTTGTGGTTGTCGTCCGCCGTGAGTGTCATGGCGGCGCTTAGTTTTGTGTTTATCGCCCACAACCACGAGCAAATTGAGTTCGTCACCAAACAAAACGGAGGCCTATCGAGCGCACTCAAGGGGCTAAGCTATCTCATTCCCCGGTCGGATCAGTTTATGTTAGATACCCGCATTTATTACGATCTGCCCGTTCGTTCCGCCGAGTGGGGCATGCGTTTTGGCTATGGCCTAATCTGGGTCGCTATTTTTATTTTATTGGGGAACGCCACTTTTTATCGAAAAAACTTGTAACGTTAAAAATGCCTGTGACAGTCATTTTTGTCAATAGTGAACAAAAATGACTGTCACAGGCATTTTTAACATATGGCACACGAGCGCGTGCGAAGTGTGATTTAAATGAGCGATTCGCACTTTCCAATTTTAACCGAACCTGATTAACTATATTTAAAATGGAGCAGCTCAGTCCGTCGCTAATTAACTTGTTTATCATTGTGTTTGGACTGGTCATCGGCAGTTTTTTGAATGTGGTGATTTACCGGCTTCCGCGCGAACGCTCAATTGTAAGACCACCTAGTGCCTGCGCGAAATGCCACGAGCCCATCGCTTGGCACGAAAATATTCCGTTAATCAGCTTTTTAATTTTGCGGGGCCGATGTTCCCAATGCGATCATAAAATTTCTGTTCGGTATCCGTTGGTTGAGGCCTTGACGGCGTTTTTGTTTTTGCTGACGTGGCGGGGAACAGGGCTAGATGTCGCTCAGTTTAGAAATTGGTTTTTTGTTTCAATTGGCATCGCGATTACCTGTAGTGATTTAGATTTTAGAATTATTCCTGACGAACTTTCGCTGGGCGGTTGGGTGATTGGTGCGCTAACGGCCTATTGGGATGGACGAAACGAGTTTTGGCCGTTGATTTTGGCTTCCTTACTAGGCTTTGGAGCGTTCTTTGCATTTGGATTAATTTATGAAAAGATAACAGGAAGGTCGGGCCTTGGGGGCGGTGACGTTAAGTTTATGGGCACGATCGGTGTATTTTTGGGCTTTGCGGGCATCTGGTCTACCCTGATGATTAGTTCCATTCTGGGCAGTGGAATTGGGTTAGCGTACGGGTATTGGCAGAAGAGAAAAGAAGGAACGGAGCACGAGGGTGCGCTTTTAAGGTCTGCAATTCCGTTTGGGCCATTTTTAGTTTTTGGCGCATTAGTTGAATTGATTTACGAGGTTTCGAGATGGATGATTCATTAAAAAAGCCCATACCAAGCTCCATTGAATCCGGCAGTCGCTGGGTTCAAGAAGAGTGGCGTTCGTTTGAGCTTTACGAAAAAAAGCGCGTCCGAGACCGCAGAAAGAAAGCGCTTTTCATTGGAATCACCTTAGTTTTGTTTCTGGGGCTTTGTTCGATTCCGGTCATCCATGAACGCGCGCCCAAATGGCAAACCCTTGCCATTGCCCGAAATCTTGCCGTAGAGGTAGAGAAACTCAAAACGTTAGCGATAAAGAAAAAACAAGCGGCCCGTTTAGTTTTTGTAGAGCCTAATTTATTGACCGTGGAATTAGTCACCCATTGCGGAATTGTAGACGAGCATTCCCCAGTTCATTTGGCGGGCCAAAGTCTGGTGACCAAGCAGTGGACGCCGACCGAAGGTGTTTATAAAATTCTGACTCCAGAACTAGCAAAACAGTTTTCGATTGCGCTGGTGGAACCCGAACTTTGCTTTGACCCGGTTCTAGGCATGGTGAGCAAGCACAACAAGGTGGTGATTGCCATTGTTCCCGTCAACGATCTGGCAGAACAGCGTTTGGATCGTGCTTCGTATGTGATTATTGACGGTGATTCTGCGACCGTCACTTTAAATTAGTTACGCTTAATTAGTAGATTATTGCCTAGCTTATAGTTAACATAGGGGTTGAATGGCAGCAGCTCAAGGACGGGCAGGGGGTGGTTTTTTAAGTCGTTTTGCTTCTGGATTAAACTTTTCGTTTAATCTGGGGGGCAGCTCATGCGTGGGCTTAAGCATTGGTGCCACTTCGGTAAAAATTGCCGAGGTGTCACGCAAAAGGTCTTCCTGGGTCCTGGAGCGTTTCGCCATCGTACCAGTTCAAAGTGCAATTTCGGAAACACGCGAAATTGCAAACTCCGAGGCGATATCGTCCGCAATCCGAGATGCGTGGTCGCAAAGCAAGATCAGTTCTAAAGAAGTGTGTTCTGCGATTACGGGCAGCGGACTAATTATTAAAAATATGACCATCATGGTGGGGAACCAAAAAGAGCTTCAAGACCAGGTGTTTTGGGAAGCGGAACAATACATCCCCTTCGATATTGGAGATGTTGTTTTAGATTATCAGGTCATCAAAAAAGTTGGCAATGACTACGATTGTATGTTGGTCGCGGTCAAGAAAGAATTCTTGGACCAATACATACAAACGATTGAAGCGGCAGGTTTAAAATCTCGAATTATTGATTCAGAATCTTTTGCTCTTCAAAACGT
>CAIMNF010000006.1 GCA_903842755.1 Oligoflexia bacterium | reverse complement strand
TTTTGCTTGAAAATGAATTTTACTTGATTGGGGTTGCGGGTGTCGGGTTCGGTCGTAACCGTAATCCCCGTGATGGGTTCTTCCACAAAACTTAACCGATTGGGCTGGGCTGCAAACTCGTTTTCACCGACAATTTCTAGGCCATTTCGGACCCAAATGCGATAGATCTTTTTTGAGGGCGAAAATACATGCTCCGTAGCTGTTGCCACGAATTGATTTGGCCCCGTGGGCCCTCCAAGCGCAGTTAAAAGAACCGCCTCCGTTCCCTTTCCCTGAAGCCGCTCGTTACACAGTTCTGCACTGCCTGCTAAAGGAATGAATGCCAAAGTACCAATGACCAATCGATAAAAAACAAAAGCTTTCATGGGGCCATAGTTGATGCCGCAAATAAAAAAGTCAATTAACCTTTTGCGTCAGCGTTTTAAAGTGTAATTTTTTAAATAAATTCACTATACTCAGAATGATGAAGCCAAAAAAAATTTGCATCATTGGACTTGGAAAAATGGGCGAAGCCATTGCAACGGGACTAATGGATTCCGAATTGGGTCACGCTTATTCCATTACGGGCACGACGCGAACACAAGCCTCGGCCGACGAAGCCAAAGCAACTCTTCAAATTGAATGCGGAACGGACAACACTTCCGCAATGAAAAACGCTGACCTCATCCTCATTGCCGTGAAACCGCATCAAGCCGAAACCATTTTAAAAGAGAACCAATCGATTTTAAAAAAGGAACAAGTCATTATCTCCATTTGCGCGGCCGTTACTACGGAGCAGCTCTCTACCTGGGCCGGGGCCAAACCTGCCATTATTCGTGCAATGCCAAACACGCCTTGTTTAATTAAAAGCGGAGTCACTGCTCTTTGCCGTGGCCCCCGGTGCAGCGATGCCCAATTAGCCGAAGCCGAAAAAATATTCGGTGAGCTGGGCCTCGTTACGGTACTGGAAGAAAGTCTGTTTGATGGGGTCACAGGCCTTAGCGGCTGCGGGCCCGCGTTTATGTATTTGATCATTGAGGCCCTAAGCGAAGCAGGAGTAAAAGTAGGAATTTCAAGGAAGCAAGCCACCTTACTTGCCGCTCAAACCATGCTGGGCGCTGCAAAGATGGTCCTAGACCGCGGCGAACACCCGGCCTCTTTAAAGGACGAAGTCACGACTCCTGCGGGATGCACCATTGATGGACTAATGGCCCTAGAAGAGGGAAAACTGCGGGTGACTCTGATCAAAGGGGTGCTTGCGGCTACAAAACGAAGTAAGAGGATGGCCAAAGAAAGCTAAAATTGTGGGGGGCAGTTTGCCCGGTTACAGTTCGCCCGGTAATGGAGCATCATCCGCTCCCTTATACAACGGCAACACCTTACCAGAAGCAATCTCGCGCAAAGCGGTGACGACAACCCTGTTTTTGCATTTAATCAATGCATCCGAACCCTTAAAAAGCTGTCTGGAGCGACGGGTTGCTAAATGAATCAGCTCATACATGTTTTCTACATTGTCCAAACAATCTTCAATAGTAACGCGTGCCATGGGTTCTCCTGCCTTTGCTTCAAACGAATTGATCTTTAGGTATACATTAAAGGTCGGGGACTTGTCTAGCCT
>CAIMNF010000005.1 GCA_903842755.1 Oligoflexia bacterium | reverse complement strand
TCATTGGCAGGAATATATAAATCTGCTAGAGAAGGATCACAATTTGTATCTAAAATTGTAATTGTTCGTAATTCCGACCCACTCGTAGATCGTTGTTGCGAATCGCTACCTAAAATTGGTTTTGGAATGCTAGCAGACATTGATTGTATTTTATTACATTCTTTGACTGCATTCATCTCAGAGTCTTGTCCAATAATAATAACTAAATTTGGAATTGATTTCATAGATTTAATTCCGCCAAAAAATGTATTTAATTTTTGATATTGTTTTTTTATTATTGCACGTTCTTTTTTTCCTAATTTATCAAATTCACCATTTTTTTCTTGCTTTTCTAACAAATTTAAGCGTTCAATACAAATTTTCATTGTAGACCAATTTGTTAGAAGACCACCTAACCAACGGTGATTTACGTAATGTGCAGTCAGTGTTAAAGTTGCTCCGTTCTGAGAGAAATCGCCTTGCGATACTTCTGAAACAGGGTCGGCTACGGTTTCGGCTGGATGATCACTCGAAGATGCTAAAGAACTGTGTCGTGAAACTACTGATTTAGCTGCAAGTTCCACTAATGGACTTGCTTGCTTTTTTGTTCCGACAAAAAGAACAGACTTCATTCCTTGAGATTCAAGATTCCCAGGTTGCGAAGCAACCAATCCTAGTGGTCTCGGTGTCGTTTCGCGACCACTAATACGCCATTTTTTTAAGAAAGAAATGCTTTCTTCAAGATAATAGCTTGTTTGAATTAAATCGATAATATGAATCCCATTTCTTTCTCCAAAAATAAAAGGAGCCATTTTTGGATTCCATTTTGTAATACGATGTCCAAAATGAACACCAGCTTCTAAAAGTTCTTTAATTTTAACCATAGTTTATAAAAAATTCATTTCAACAGCTTAGCGTGCTCATAGTCGCGAAGCGATCTAGAGCTATTTCGCTGGTAAGGACTCGTAATGGTAAAGACGACCCTTAGGTTGCTTCGCGACCACGGGTCACTCTTGGGTAACCTGGGACGGGTTTGCAAAGCAACTAGCCGTCCAATATAGCTTTGCAACCAGGACTCATGAAGTTCGCGAACGCGACGCATACGAGATAGTTTAGTGTGCAGAATAAGTTTTCTATCGGAATATTCAAAACTAGGACAAACGATCAAAACTCTCGAGATTGCCGTCTATACCGACGGCTTCGCCGTCCTAGGACAATGAAAAGCAACCAGATCAAAGCCACGATGCCATTACAGACAGTTTCCACTCGCTAAGTTGCCATTTTCGCTGGCATACCGCTACCCGTCTAGTCGCTTGTAAGATGCCATACGTCTGCGAAGCAACTTGACGCGTTTGCTATCTGATTGGTCGTTATAGACACAGTAGAGACTGGCAGCTACTGCTTTGAGTAGATTGTACAACCAAGGGTCCCACCAAACAACCTTGTTCCGCCGTGTGAGATAGCTTGCTCGAGCAAGTACCAAGCGCGGAAGGGGCCCACGAACAGGAACTTATTCGTTGTCGGGAAATTCTGTTGATTTCAGAAATCTAACTTTAAATATAAAATAGAAATGAAAATTTTGCAAGAGTGCTTTTCAGTATCCCGCATGCCGTGAAGACATTGGGGCCATATGTAAAAAATTTTAAGACTCAACAGAAGACACTGATACTTCGCTTCTACTGGACGTGGTGTCGCTGCACATGACTGCTTGTATAGCAAAATTACAGGATTGCTATATATCCTCGAATTGGACGTACCGTCAACGATCACTCTGTGATCCATAAAAAACCATAAAAACTACAAATGAGTAAACACAACATAAAAGATTCCGCTCCTTATAGTTCACGAAGTCAGTACACTTCATTTGACCTAATCAATAGTGCATTTGTGGTTACATTGGAGTTAAGATCGAAGTTCCTAATAAAAGATCTGATTAATTATTTAATGTTGAAAATTCTCGGTACCAATGCAATCGATGAAGCCACCTTGAAGGGATTGCAAAGCAACTTTAGAACCACGAAGCTTCGGTCGCCATCAGAACCGAGATTGCAAAGCCGTCACGTTGGGTGGTACTGAGACCTTCGACGGCCTATGTCACAACCACGTACATTCAGTTAACCCTTGATTACTGCCTCCTTCGAGGCATCGTCGCGAAGCGACGATGTGACCAAGGCCGTCAAAGGTCTTGAAGCGGGTACCTACGAGATGCCGTCCTAGGGTCTCCAGAGACAGTGCAGCGGCGCAAGCTACGACTACTCGACGCCATCAAAGAGTTTTGAGCAAGCAGAGGCTATTTTTGCAGGCCCCTTTTGACGGCTTCGCTGTCCTAGTCAAGCATCAGCGACCGAAGCTCCTGCACAGCTGCGGAGAAGCGATTTCATGATAGACGGCTTCCCCGTCCTAGGTTAGTGATGTGTTTCTAATGCTTCTCCAATATAGGCACCTGCTAGGGTTGCAAAAATAAGAGCTTGAATTGCACT
>CAIMNF010000004.1 GCA_903842755.1 Oligoflexia bacterium | reverse complement strand
TGCGGTAGGATTTCTTCAATGGTTCATTCAAAACCGCTCGTGGGAGCAGATCGAGACCACGCTTGCTCAAATTCCCTACCAGTGTCCGTTAAAACAAGTGTTAGGAATCCAATGCGCCTTTTGCGGAATGACCCATGCGTGGCTTGCCATTCTGAAAGGCGAATGGGTAAAGGCATTTCAGTTTAATCCCTTGGGGCCTTTTTTGTTTGGTGTTACAGGGGGTGGCGCTGTGCTGATTTGTTTTGGGTTTGATCCTCGCCGATTACAGTGGTTTCAAACGCAGCGACAAAAGCAAGTATTCATTAGCGTTCTATTGGGTTCATTGATTTTATTTATGGTATGGCGAAACCTAAACTAAAACTGGCTGATCCTAGAAGGAAATTTACTTATATACATTAAGTTTGAATAATAAAATATCGACGGAGACACCGTCCTATGGCAATGTTTGCAGGATGAACCGTGGAGTTTTATTTATTTTAATAAAGGTAATGGGCTTTGCGACTCTTTGCTATGCACAAAACTCGCCCGACTTTGAATCAGGGATTGACCCCAAAGTGGTGGGGAGTTTTACGGATGTTCCCCAAGCGTTGCTGGTGCGCGATGCAAATGATCAAATTTCAATAGCGCTGTCGCGCGAAGCAAAGAAAAATTTAGGAATTATTTCGACTACTGGGAAATCCGACTTTCATTTAATTTTTAAACCCGGTGTAGGTTATGCGCTCTACGGTGTTGGCCCCGTAAAGGGAATTAATACGTCGGAAGCTTTTGTTAAAGTGCCCTTTGAAAAGGGAATCTTTTTTCATGGCGTAAGTTTCGCTCACTTTTCTCAGATACACCTCGATTTAAGTTCGCCGGGCAGTGTGGTTTCTTTTGATCGTGCCACGACGAGCGGTAAAGTGGGTTTTAAGGTTTTAGAGTTTGAATTAGGGCCCCTCATTGCGCCCTTCGAGCGGCGTTTTTTTAGGGTGATCGTGACCGAATTTGGCGAAGTCTTGCCGTTGTCCGCAGGCGCAACTTCGATGCGTTCGCTGCTCAGGGAAGATCTACTGGTCGCGGGGCGAGGAGCGTTTAATGCTGAGGAATATCTGAAAAAGAAGCTTTTTAGAATCTCAAACTATAAGCGCTCCGGTGGCTTTACCTTTGAACAACTCGGTCCTCATGCTGCAACCGTCAATGTTACGCTCGAAAAATTGCGTTTGGTAAAATCAGTTGATTTTGATTCCGTGGAACCGTGGCGGAGCGCTGAAAAGCTCTATGGTCATAAAATTCAAGAGTGGTCCTGTTACGCGAACTATTACTCGAAGAATTCGCAAGTTCCTAGCCTTTTTGAAATGCAGCTCAAACTTGCGGATCACGACGCTTGGGAACACTTAGCCGCCCTGCAAGTCGAAAAGCGTATCGCCGGATCAAGGGCCTTGAAGCGTGTCCAATCCCTTGGCCGTTATCAACCCCAATCGGAGATTTCGACCTTTGGAATTCACTTATCGGTCGAATTGCAAAGTGTACAAAATAAAACGCTACTTGAGCCCGAGCAGATTTTTTCTCCTGTGGTCCGTTTCCCGCTCAATGAAAAAAACAGGGACGAATTTAATTATTTCTTTTGGCTTTATTCGCAAGGATTTCACGGCGCGAAAACGGGGGGGCAGCTCCTGGGAAGGAACGCCTATTTGATTGACCTAGATCAAACGAAGATGGATGCAAAGCTTTTTGACGAGGTGATGACTTTGCGCGAGTCTGGGCAATCGTTTTTTTTAATTACCGTGAAGGAAGGCATTGCCGAAGCGTCGTACGTTGCGGCAAGAAGTTCCCAATCCATCGGTTATCTTTTGCGCAGGACGGAAACGCTAGGATGCGATCGTGTGCTGAGTTCAGCCACGCTGATGGCCGTTAGTCCGGGCGCAGCTAATGAAAATTAAGTTAATAAAGGACCGGGATACTGGTAATTCCAAAAATGGTTTGAAATCCTCCGCCCAAATTGGTTTTTAAACCTTCTTGGGCTTGCAAGGTGAACGTGATCGGCAATCGAACAAACAAAGTGGTATCTAAGGAAACCCCTCCACCGGCTGCGGGAAAAGTATAGGGATCGGACCCGTTAGGGATCACGCCAAGTTCGCCGAAGACGAATCCATGCAGTTGCTTAATAAAGGTGGGGCAAGTGCCCGGACCATAAAAAAGCTTTGCAATCGGAAAGTGAACATCCAAACTTCCTATTCCTGCGGATCGCGCAAGGTAAAGTGCCGTGGGGTAGCCGCGAATGCCCAGCTGATCGAACGCCGTTTGAGTTCCGTTTTCAAGGAGCACGGAGGAATTAAATGTACCTAGATTTGTCGTGCTAGAAACATATCTTAATTTGGGTTGTAAAATAAAATGCTCCCCGAGCAGATGAAATGAAGTAATACTTCCTAGATATTTAAAATACGGCTGAATCGATTCATTGTAATTGGCTTCAATTGCCGCAGATGCCTGAAAGCCGCTTTCGGGAACATTGTAAGCCAGGACGGATTGCTCTAACTGGGTGTACGTAACCGAAGCGCCTAATCCCGGTGTGATGGGGTGCGAGTATTCGTAAAGGGATGTTCCGGCGGGCTGGCCATTCTGGATATTATAAATTCGGTTCCAGTCTAAAAACGCCCAGAAATCTGGCCTTAGGGTGCTATAGGTAAAGAAGAAGGGGTATTCTAGAAGTGTGGCGATTTCGTCGGTGTGACGGTACTGCGCTTGGGAGGGATCGGTCGCAATATCGGTGGTCGCTGCTGAGGCGCTTAGGGTAATCTTTGGTCTGAAACCATAGTACATATAATTTAAGTTTGCGTCGGTCGTCGCGGTTTTAAAGTTTTCGCTCACCGTGGCTGCGTATTCATGATGCCCTGTGGAGTCAAACCCAATGACTTCTCCTAGCATTTGTAGCCCAGCCGTCGTGTCGTAAGTGACTAAGCCTACGGGCGCCCATTGGCGGGGGATCAAACTTGCCCAAGGCGAATAGTTTTGAACTTGATTTTCCGCAATTAATAGCGGTTTTCCGGGAGCAAGCGCCGCGGGGTAGCTTGTAGGCGCACTGGGGATTGCGGGCGCAATTTTCTGAGTTGGCGAAAGGGGAGTGGTGGAATCGAATTTTACAATTTCGGGTCCCATCGAGGTCATGAGGCTTCCGAGTACTTCGCCTTGGGGCGAAGTAAATGGCAATTGCACCCCCGTAATCACATGAGTTACGGGCTGGGGCGCGCTTAAGCTTTTTGGCAATAAATAAATGTTCTCAATGCCTGTTTTCTCGGACGTAAAATAAACTCCCTGCGGAGAGGGAAACGGATAACGATTAAAGTGGCCATCGTGAAATAGGATTTTTGCTGCGCCCGAATTGGACTTTTCGGTGAGATGAATCACGGCAAGGTCCGAAAACGCGTTCCCCAGTTCTTGAAGTGAAAAAACAACTTCTTCGGAGGAGGAATCGAGGAAGCGTGGAGAGCCTAGAATGGCGAACTCGGTTGGAGAGTAAGCGATTTCGATCGGACCCAGTTTCGGGGTCGATCCTTCGAGGATAAAGGGCGCCATAGCGACATGGTTTGTTGCATCCTTTGTTTGAAGAAACACTATTTTTTTTCCGTCGGCAGAAAACGAAGGGTCTTTTGCCCGTTGTCCACTGGTCAATAAAAAGGTTTTTCCCGTTTGCAGGTCAAAGGCGCAGAGTTCGGAGAAAAGGTTGTAGCTGTTAGACGTCCTTTGAGCGCTGTAAAGCAGCCACCGAGAGTCAGGGGAAAAAGAAAGGGAAACGCCAAGCGACTTGTCGTCGGCGCGTTTAATTTCGCCTGTTTTTAGGTTTTGATAAAAGAGCCCCGAGTGCGGCAGATGGAGATTGGTTTCGTTCCATGCAAGCCATTGTCCATCGGGGGAATAAATTCCCCCTAAGGCAGAATACTTTGCATTGGTAACAGGTTGATGGTGCGTTTCGCCTTCCGATTTGACTGCGCTTATTTGAGCCTGCATTCGATCTTCCGTGCGCTCCACGAACCGCTTCCATAAATCCTTCCATCTTAAATGCGTAAGGTTTTTTAAATTTCCATTGATAAAATAAGGAACTCGGTGCGAAGAGTGGATCGAATAATCCCCCACGACCTGATCGCCATCGGGTTGGCTGAGTTCAAGTTCTTGCCACAAATGGTACCCAAATAAATAGGGAGTTTCTCCACCGGGAAAAATGGGATAATCGCCGTTTACTCGGTCCAAGGTCATTCCAAAGTCCTGGTGAGCATTTAGTTTTTTCTCGTTGACATAGGCTCGCAAAATGCTTTCGTAGTACGGGCTGCGTCCGCGCCCTAACAGAGAGGTTTTTGTTTCGAAATAAACGGCAAGGCCTTCTAGCATCCATACGGGCCATAAGCCATTGGGGCGAATAATGTCGCCAAAATACCAGCGCAAAACTTCCATCCACGAAGTGGTCGCATCAATATTTAACATGTGGGTGTATTCATGAAACACTAATAGCTTGATCCAATTTTCTTCGTACGAGGTGCTAAACCAGGGATCAGGCGGGGTTGCAATAAGGACAATTCCAATCCGCAAAGCGGGCGAGGTAAAACCGTTCGCAGCATCTTGATTGTCCGTCACTAGAATCGTCGTTCTGCTCCGCGGTTCCCATTTTAATATAGGCGAAAGAATGGCGTGTGCGTGTTCTAATTCTTGGGCCGCAATTTTTGTAAAATGAAAAAGATTCTCGGGGAAGATCATCTCAAAATGATCGGTGTTAAATGTTTTATAATGAGTGTACGGAGAAAGGCCGGAGAGCTCGATATAGTTTGGGGTGGCTTGAATGAGCTGCGCGTTTGCCATTTGGGGGAAGTGCAAACACAGCCCTCCTAAAATCAAACCGGCCGCACGTAAGTTGGAATACTGCAAAAGTGGCGAATATTTTAAAAGTTGCTCTCGGATCAATCTCAATTTCATGGAGTACTCTTTTCTACCGTAAAGATTTGTGCAGACGCAGTCTTTATTTTTGTGCCGCTCCTGGCGTGGGTCTTTCGCAGAAGCGCAAGTCCCAAGAGGGCATTGTTTCCGTTTTCTATAAGCGAAGTCAGGAGTCCAACTTCCTGATTTTGCCCTTCGCTAAATAAGGGGAGCGGGAGTGAGAGTGGGGAGAACAAAGAGTTCGCGCTGGTCGTGCTGCTCACCACGCATAGTTTTTTTGGAGGAGAGCCAAGAGCAATGATTTTTTCGATAATTTCTTGCCCAGGATAGCAGCCCTTTTGATCGTGAATGGCCGCCCGCAAATTGATTTCTAGCGGGGCAGTTTGACCATTGGGTAGCCATTCGTTTCCGATTTTAGGGCTCAGTAAATGGATTCGACAGATTTCCTCTGTCTGAATTTCTTCTAGGGATTGGGTAGGAAGTTTCTGAGTCCCTCCTGGGGAAAGGGAATATTTTTCACTAAACGTATAATGATCCATTAACTTTTTAAAATGGTCTTGGTGAGGAGTAGCCGCAGAGTTTGCCTGAGGAGTTACTTCGTCAAAATCCAAAGTCGCGGTTGCTTCCGTAAGTTTGGTGAGCGTAAAGCGACATTCCATTTTTCCTTGCGCGTTTAAAATCAAAGTGTCACACGGAGAATTCAACGGAAGGTGTTGAATATCGGCTGTGCTGATTCGATGAAGAAGGTCTAGTGCGTCTTTTCCTTCCAGGAGTAAACGCTCTGTGCGCAAAAGTGTTATAGTCATGGATTAATCCTAGCCTATTTTTCAAAATCGGATAAAATTTCTTTACCTTATGAAATACCCAAAAACTCAGTTCGCAAAAACCATTCAGGATCAAGATCGCGTATCGTCACCGTTTTTGATCAAATATAGCGCCGTTGCGACGGGTAAAACGGGAAAGCCTTATATGAACGTTATTTTGTCCGATAAAACGGGCGACGTTGAGGCGCGAATTTTTGATCATGTTCCCAAATACAATGCCCAAGTGGTGCGTGACGCGTTCGTGATGATCGAAGGAAATGCGCAAAGTTTTCAAGGGCGAATTCAAATTCATATCAAAGAGGCAACCGTCCTGCGGGAGGACGAAGTCGATGCGGACGAATTGCTCCCAAAGACTTTTTTAAATGCCGACAAAATATACGCCGAATTAAAGCAAATGGTGTCCTCGATGCAGGACCCATTTTACCGCGCCTTGATGGAATCCATTTTAATTGAGGACGAAGAAATTGTAACCAAGATGAAACGTGCCCCAGCTGCAAAAACGTTGCATCACGCTTACCCAGTTGGACTATTGGAACATGTGGTTTCCATCGCAAAAATGCTTGATTTTTTAGCGAGTCA
>CAIMNF010000003.1 GCA_903842755.1 Oligoflexia bacterium | reverse complement strand
TGGGATTAATCTTCTCGAAGTCTTATGATTACCTCGGTCTCAACGCACAAGCTAACCTAACCTTCTTTTCTTCTTATTCATGGATCTTCCGGCTGATTACCCTGACCATTTTTATTTATTGTACCGAAATTTTCATCTTTGGAATTGTAATCCGAAACCTCCCCGCAGAATTGTCCGCTCCCTGGAAAACAATCGTAGGGGCTCTTACGTTAATTTGCATTTATTCCATTTGGTTTGACATGAGTTGGGCTGAGACGTTTACCTTATTTTTGCTCGGACTGCTTTTTCAATCCTTTTGGGAATCCTTTGGGTTTCTAAGCGCCTTTTTTGGGATGACCCATGCCATCCTCAGTCTCCCGTGGATGGGAAATGAATTTCGTGGACTGTCCCAATTAAAAGCACGAACATTCGAGGATCACTTTTTTGAGCTTCCCTCGTTACAAGTCACTCTCGTCATTTTGCTGATCGCTTTTAGAGTTATTCCATTTTATTACACTCAAAGAAAACAACAAGGAGCCGCACCCCAATGAACAACCCTACCCATTCCTTAAGCGCATTCAACCTCATCCTGGATGCCAGTCCACTCGTGCAACTGATTCTCCTGTTTTTGGTCGGGGCTTCGATCCTTTGTTGGGCCGTCATCCTGAGCAAGAGCATCCGAATGAAAAGCGCAATGCAGGAGAACGAGCAGTTTTTGGCGATTTTTTGGAACTCTAAAGGTCTAGAAGAAATTCAAACGAAAGGGGAAGGTCTTACCCATTCGACCATTGCGCGGGTATTTGAGTCTGGGTACAAAGAACTTCGAAAACTACCGGTACAAGACCGAACCGACGACGGGCAGCCGGAAATCTTAAACATCGAACGTGCACTGAACAAAGCTGTTGCTAATCAAATTGACGATCTCGAAAAATATGTGGAGTGGCTCGCCACCACCGCAAGCGCCGCACCTTTTGTGGGACTTTTTGGAACGGTTTGGGGGATCATGAGCTCATTCCAAAGCATTGGCGCGATGGGGTCAGCAAGTCTGGCGGTAGTGGCTCCGGGAATTTCTGAGGCATTAATTGCTACGGCCATGGGATTAGCGGCAGCTATTCCCGCGGCAATTTTTTACAACTATCTTTTAAACAAAATTAAGCGCATTAGCTTGGATACCGAAAGCTTCGTACAAGATTTTCTCAATATGATTCAGCGAAGCCTCCTTTCCAGCCGCGTAAAAAAATCAGAAAAGGCTCCCGATGCAGTTCGGTAAAAAAAGCTCAAGCCGCGTTTCGCTCTCTGAAATTAATGTGACCCCAATGGTAGACGTGATGCTTGTTCTGCTGATCGTGTTTATGGTCTCTGCGCCGCTCATGCAACAAGGAGTAGACGTCAATTTGCCTAAGGCGAATACGGGCGCCATGACTCAGTCCGAAGACCCACTTCTCCTTTCCATTCAAAGTGACCAGTCTATCAGTCTCGATGGAAAGAAGACCACCCTAAAGTCATTGGCCGAAAAGTTGTCGGCTCTCGCTCAAAATAAGCCAAGTGTCCAAGTTCTGGTTCAGGCAGATCAAGCGGTAAGTTACGGAATCGTTGCAAAAGTAATGGCCGCAGTTAAAAATGCAAAAATCACTCGAGTAGGACTCGTGACTGCTCCGGAGGGTGAAAGTGCGCCGTGACTAAAACGCTCACTAAACTCCAGACTCATCCTCTGCATTACGTGGCAGTTTCCTTTGGGCTTCACGCCCTCGTTGGGGTCCTGTGGATATTAAAGGCATGGTTGATGCCAAACCATCCACTTGAGTACCTTCCGTCCGTACGAGTCGATCTCGTGGCCCTTCCTGGTCACAAAATCACGGATACGCCCACTTTAACTGCTCCGGTTCCTACGCTAAAGCCGCAAGAGGCGGCAGATCCTACAAAGGAACCCCAAAAATCCACCGTTCAATTAAAGGCGGAAACCAAAGACCCTACTGACCTCAGTGTCTCGGAGAAGAAAACTGACCTCAAAAAAAAGGCAAAAGATAAAATCAAAAACTCGCTCGCCAAAATCAAGGCACTGGAAAGGATTGATGCGCTCGAAGAAGTTACTTCCGCAGCAGAAGCCATCCAAGGAAATCAAATTTCGAAAGGTTCTTCTCTTTCCGGAGAAGCAAAAAACTCTCTAGAAACCTCTTACTTTGACCTCGTTCTCGAAAAAATAAAAGACAATTGGGAACTTCCCCAATGGCTTCAAGAGCAAAAATTGTCTGCACAGGTTTTAATTTTGATTGATCGCACGGGTCGCATTAAAGGTATGAAATGGGTAAAGCCTTCTGGAAATGCCGCTTTTGATCAAGAGATCAAGCGAACCCTAGAACGCGCACAGCCGTTCCAATCTCCCCCTACTCCCCTGGTCAGCGATTTGGCAAATCAAGGAATTACCCTTGGTTTTCCAATGTAGTTTGCGTAAAGTAAAAGAATGAAACTCTTCATCTCCCTTTCGCTTTTATTCCAGTTGGGCATCCAAAGTGCTGTGTTCGCGCAGGCGACTTACATCCCCATCGGTAATGCCAAAACGAAACAAGCAGTGATCACCCTAGCTCCCAGTGACGCTCCGGGAGCAATGGCCAGTTCCTACGCGGTGCAAATCTTAAAAACGGTGGAAGCGGACCTTAATTTTTTTGAACTTTTTAAAATTGCGAGTGTTAGCTCTTATCCGCAAGAAAACATCAAAGACGCAGCAGACATTAAATATGCGGAATGGATTAAAGCCGGTATTGATTACATGACTTTTTCATCGCTTGCAATGGATGGACCAAGCAAGGTCGTTTTTACGTTTCATGTGGTTGGAACTTCTGCAGGCAAAGAGTTAATGGTAAAAAAATATGCTGCGACGACGCACGACTTAAAAATCATGGCTCATACGATTGCGGATGATCTCGTGATGGCCGTTACGGGAAAACGCGGAGTGTTTAAAACACGAATCGCTTTTGTCTGCGAGAAAGCTTCAAAGAAAGAAATTTATACGATGAGCTTTGATGGCAGCGACATCAAGCAAGTGACCCGATTTGACTCGATTTCCATGGCGCCGGCATGGAGCCCGGATGGGAAAAAACTTGCCTTTTCCATCTTTAACAGGCACTCGGACAATACGAAAAACATAGATTTGTTTGAATTGAATTTTCAGTCGGGCAAAGTTTCACTATTGAGCAATAAAAAAGGGATCAATTCGGGAGCGAACTATCATCCGAATGGGAGTAGTCTTGCCTACACAATGAGTTTTGCCGGCACACCGACAATCTATATCCTTAATTTAGAAACCAAACAGTCCAGCCAATTAACTAAATCGATTGGCTTTGACGTTGACCCTAAATTTAGCCCGGATGGAAAGCAAGTGGCATTCACCTCCACGCGTGCCGGAAAACCCATGATTTATGTCTTGCCCACCGCCAGTCCTGGCGAAGCAAAGCGACTCACTTATGCCGGCCAATATAATGCAACCCCCTCCTGGTTGCCTGACGGGCGGCACATTATTTTTGCAGGAATGCTCGAAGGGCATTTTGATTTATTTCGCATTAATTTAGATAATGACCAGATTGATCGCTTGACGAAGGGCGAAGGAAATAACGAAGACCCGAGCGTCAGTCCCGACGGGAATTACCTCGTCTTTAGCTCAAACCGAGCAAACGGAAAAAACATTTGGGTCATGTCCACCGATGGGCGTTTCGCTAAGCGCTTGACTTTTGGGGCGGGCCAGTGTGTTGCTCCTGCGTGGAGCCCTTATTTAAATTAGCTTGCCAGCAACGGGCACCTTCCATTAAAACTAAAGACCCCTATGAGCTCCAAAGTTTTTTCCAAAGGTGAAATTCAGCAACGCGTCCAGCAAGGTTACATTGATCGGCTTGCGTTGCGCTTACGCAAAATGCGTAAGCTTTTAATCGACCGCGACTGGGAATCATTAAAACTCGAAACCCATCACTTAGTGGAAAGCGCCGAAAATTTTGGATTTGATGAGTTAGCTCAAGAAGCCAAAAGAACGCAGTCGTTATTAGCCTTAAAAGCACTGTCGAGGTCTCGAATCGACCCCGAGGCAAAAGTCGCTTTGGAAAATCTCTTTAAAGTCCTTGATCAATTCCTTGCTCAGCGCCCCGATTCCCACTAGACTAAAATCATGAATAATGAACGAGTTGCCGTTATTGGTGGTGTGCGAACGCCGTTTGTGCGCGCGCGCAGTGTTTTTCACAAAATGTCCCCCGCCTCTTTAGGTGGAGTCGTATTAAGGGAAACGGTCAGTAAAAATCAGCTGGATCCCAAATTAATTGATGAAATTTATATGGGCATCGTCGCAGCACCGGCCGACGGCCCTAACGTGGCACGTGAATCCCTCTTTGACTCGGGCCTTCCGCCCCAAATCCCCTGCACCGGCATTAACATGTATTGTGCTTCATCGTTAGAGGCGAGCTCCGCGATCGCAGGAAAAATTTTAAGCAAACAAATTGAAATTGGGATTGCTGGCGGTGTGGAATCGATTAGTTCAGTGAGAGCAATTTTTAGTGCTCAGGCGACCGATTTTTTTCAGGACCTAGGGCGAGCCAAAACAATAGGGCAAAAGCTGGCTTTAGTTTCGAAATTCAAGGCCAGTTGGCTCACCCCGCAGGCACCAGGAATTAAAGAGCCCACGACCGGACTGACCATGGGGCAATCCGCGGATTTAATGGCCCGTCATTTTAAGGTCGGCAGAAAAGAGCAGGATCAGTTTGCACTCGATAGTCATTTAAAGGCACATAATGCTTGGGAGCGAGGCTTTTACCAATCACACGTTTGCAAAGTGGCTACCCCGGAGGGAAAAGTCATTGACCGTGACATTGACATCCGTGCAGATTCTTCAATGGAAAAGTTGGCTAAATTGAGACCCGTTTTTTATAAAGATGGAACCATCACTGCGGCAAACGCAAGCCCCCTAACTGATGGTGCCTCCGCAGTTCTTTTAATGAGTGAATCCAAAGCCAAGGAATTGGGCTATGAGCCTCTCGGGTTTATCAAGAGCTACGCGACTGCTGCGATCGACATCCAAACGGAACCGTTGTTGATTGGCCCTGTTTACGCCATCCCTCGGGCCTTGAAGCAAGCGGGACTGACCTGGGAACAGCTTGACCTTTATGAAATCCACGAAGCCTTTGCCGCCCAAGTTTTAGCGACATTGAAGGCAATCGAGTCGCCCGAATTCGCAAAAGAAAAACTTGGCCTTAGCGCGCCGATTGGTCACATCGACCCCGTAAAACTGAACGTCAATGGAGGAAGTATTTCCATTGGACATCCCTTTGGAGCAACGGGCGGACGAATGATTCTTCAGACCTTGCACGAACTAAAACTACAGCGAAAAAAATACGGACTGACTTCCGTTTGTGCCGCAGGCGGTATGGGATCGGTCATGATTTTAGAAGCGAATGTCTGATCTTGACCAAGACATCGTTGCTGTCGGACTTGATTTAGAGCCCGAAACTTTAATCAAAGCCTATTCAAACGGAGTTTTTCCTTGGCCAAGTCCGGGATTACCGCTCCTTTGGTATTGCCCCCATAAGCGGGCAATTCTACCGATCGAATCTCTTCATGTCGGTAAGAGATTGAAACAAAGTTTACTAAAAGCGCCGTGGACGTTCACCCTGAATCAAGCCTTCTCGGAAGTCATTGAAGCTTGCAGTGAACGCGGGGACGAAGGGACGTGGATCACTCCTGCCATGAAAACCGCGTACCTACGGATGCACCAATTGGGGCATGCCCACAGCGTAGAAGTATGGAAGGGCCAAGACTCAAAAATTCTAGTCGGTGGACTTTATGGAATTGATATGGCGGGGACCTTTGCGGGCGAAAGCATGTTCCATCGCGAGGATAACGCCTCCAAGGCCGCCATTTTGTTTATTTGTTTTTTACTTAAATCACTGGGCAGGGCTTTTATGGATATTCAAGTCATGACTCCCCATCTAGAGGCTCTCGGCGCCCAAGAAATTTCTCGCTCCGTTTTTTTAAAACGCCTAAAAGCCCTTCAAGAAAACTTACCTCAGCCTCTCCGCAGCGTAGGTCTCCAATCCCGTTGGAAACTCCAATCCCCATTTGAATTTATTATTGCAGATACATTAAGTAAGACTGCGAACCAGGATTAACCGAAGTTCCGCTTGAGGACAAGGTCGTAAACCCCGATCGACTAAAGGTTAACGCCGACGCAGTAGAGGCGTTCGTAAGCGTTCCGGATTGTGCCGAAGAAGTGGATAGCTGGAACACTAAGGTGAGCGCTAAATTTTGTAATTGGCTCCCAAAAGCGGTCGAATCCGGAAAATTAAACGAATAGGTTTTTGTAAGCCCGCCCGAACCTGCCTGCTGGGCGCCTTTCGAAAAATGGGGCTCCAGTAAAATACTCGCAGTTGAAACGCTCCCCGAATTATCTTGAATACTGATTTGTAAATTAAATTTCACTTGTGTTCCCGAAACAGCTTGAGCACTAAATTGAGCACTCGAAATGACATGAGTGGAATCCCAACGAGAACCGCTGACACTGGTGTTGCCTGCAACGGTTACGGTACCGGATGAAAAATTTGATGCGTAAGTGTGAGAGGTTAATATCGCGACATCTTGAGCGGAAAGATTCGATACGGGCGCAGAGTTTCCTGCCCCAGCGTTACCGCCCACACTATATCCATAAGAGCCACCCCCTTGTACATGATTGGGAGCGGTGGGACCTAAATCTTGACCATAGGCCAATTGTGGATCCGCAGTGTTTTTCATGTCCGGCGATCCAGAGGGCGTAGGCTGTGTACTCGCCTCATTCGTGGGTGCATAAGGATTTTGCTCCTGTGCCCAACGACTATTATAATATTGGGCAAGAGTCATTCCGCCTTGAGACTGCGCTTCGGCGATTTGCTGCGCTTGAAGCGCTTGTGCTTCTGCTAATTTTTCTTCTTCCGATTTTTCACCTTCGACCACCCCGGGTGATGCTCCCGGCGAAGCTGCTGGAGATGCAGACAGAGACGGCGCGGGCGA
>CAIMNF010000002.1 GCA_903842755.1 Oligoflexia bacterium | reverse complement strand
GTACAAGGGACGGAGAGCCTGTGTAGCGGGGCAAGGGGAGCTAAAGAAAGGGGGCTTTGATCCGTTGTTTGCGCTTAATCATACGGCGGCAATGTTAAGGGCGCACCTTAATCGGCTGTTTAGGCGGACGTGGTGTACGACGAAGAAGCGGGGAGAGCTTGAGCGACATATTTGGCTTTATGTGCATCATCATAATCATGTGCTGACTTAAATTTAAGCAGAGAGGGGGGCCAGTTTTAGAAGTTCAACCCAACGGAAGGCATTACTGCTAAACCCCGCAAAAGCGCCCCAAACGGAATCTCAACAAACCATTTCTGCTCTTTTCCAATGACCACTCCAGGCGAAAGGAGAATTCCTAAATAAAGGCCGGTGCTTGAGTTAATCCGCTCTAGAACAGGGCCAAGTTTTACCGAAAAATAGGCTTGGAAATTGGGTAAATCACTTTGAAAGTGGTAATTCCCCGTCAACAATAAAGGACAGGCCCAAGCGGACTGGGTGGTTTTTTGAGTGGTAACGCCATAAGTAGAATAAAAAAAGAACGTTTCGGCACCTAAAGAAAATTTTAATCCGTTCCAATCGGTTGGCCTTTCAATTCGTATTCCAGGGCCAAATGCAAAATCGCCTTGAATTTCGCCCAAACTTAAACTTGCGCTGAGTTCGGTGACGGTACTGGTGCCGGTTGCAGGTTGATCTAAATCCGTGTCTGTCGGAAGCGCATGAGCAATACGGACGGAGATCAGCAAGCAGAACGCCAAAAATGCCGTGGTTCTCCCCAAGGACGAAAAATGCAATTTCTTAAAATGCAGATTCTTAAAATACAATTTCATAGTTGATCTCAGTCTAGTATAGTGAAATAGGATAAAATATGAAAAAGTATTGGTTTGGTTTTGTTTTTTTGACCTTTTCCCTCGTATCCTTCCCTTGTCGCGCTGATTATTTGCAGCGGTTCTCCTTGGGGGGTGGGGTGATGTTTTTAAATCAGCCTGCTCAAGTTGAATTCGAACTCGGGGCCGAATATGAATACCGCTTTATGTCTTTGGTGGGAGTGGGTGGTACAATAAATTATTTGTTTTCAACCCCTGCTTTAACCTTGCTTGCTGTGCCTACGGTTTATTTGCATCCATTTTTTTCCGATTTTTTTGTAAGTGCCTCGCCACTCTTTCAGTTTGTTTCGGGAGGAGGGTGTACGGTAGGTGCTCGGTTGGGAACCCGAATTCCCATCCCGCTCGGGCCGATAGCGCTGATTCCACAAGGGTCCATTGATTTTATTTCGGGAGGCCCCAATCTTTTGTTGGGGCTCGGGATTCAATTTTAGAAAATGAAGAAACGAGTTGTACTTCTGGGCTCCCTTCCGTCCGTTTTGCCAAAAAATTTTCGTTCTGATTTTTTAATTTATGTGGATCGAGATCGTAAGTTGGGTGAGTCATCTGGAAAATTTATTTCGATTGGGGACAACGATTCGAGCACGCAAAAGCCCGAAATTTTACTCCCACGGGACAAAAGTAGAAATGATTTATACTATGCTTTGAAGCTCATTCCACCGAAAACAAAAGAACTTCATTTCATTGGTTTTTTGGGGGCACGGCGCGACCACGAACGAATGAATTTTGCCGAGGTACATCGTTACTTAAAGAAACAAACCGGAGTTTCAGCTTATTGGTGGGAAGATCAGAAGCTAAAAGCGATGAGTTTAGCGTCGGGCCGCTATTCTTTTGTTTGGCGCGGAGTTTTTAGCCTATTTTGTTTTCAGCGCACAAAAGTGCAGCTAAAGGGAAAATGCAGATATCCGTTAATGAAACCCACATTACTTTTGCCGCTCAGCTCGCATGGCTTAAGTAATGTGGGTTATGGAGCGTTTATGGTTAAGACGAATGCGCCGCTCCTGGTGGATTTTGTTTCTTAATTTAGTGGACTCGAAGGACTTGTTTTGAGTTCAAGTAACTAAAGAAATCGGAAGCATTCTGATGCGACATGCGGTGATTGTGCATTTGCTCGGAAGACGTGGGCGATTTGCAGGATAACGTCTGAACGGGCGCCTCGACCACTGCGCTTGCGGGACTAGATGTTGAGGGAGCGGAAGCTGTGGGAGCAGATGCTGAGGGCGCAGATGCTGTGGGCGTTGGCAGGATTTGCGGCCGATTAAGTGTCGCAATCTTTGCTGCTGCGGTGAGCGCCTGTGTGCTGGAAGGTGTGCTGGCAGTTGTACTTGCCACTGGCACAACACTTGGAGTGGGCGAAGCTTGCGCTGCAGGAGGCGTATAGCGCGCAAAAACCGCGATGCCGTTATCGGCCGTGACGGTGCTCGTATAAAGACCGGCTACTCCAAGCGTGTCCCCAAAGCTTTTTGAAAATAAAAGGCTTGCTCCAGGCAAAATGGATTGGGTAACAGTGCCCAGCGCAGGAATACTCAGCGCGGCGCCCACAAACAGTTCCGTTTTAAGATCACCCCCAAAATAGATTCGTGAATTATTCAAAACTGGAATGGCCAGGAGTTGGCCGACTTGTGTACCTAGAGCCACAGGAATAGATCCCCCGTTAGGCAGGGTTTGTCCAAGTGCAGAATCGCCGCTAAGAAGTGAAGTCGTATTTGCAGCGAGGGTAACCGTTGTGCTTCCATTGGTATTCGCAGCGACGGATAGGGTACCTATTTTTTCTTGGGTTTTAGGATCGGTAACGGGCAAGGAAATGGCAGCAATGGTTGAATTTCCTAAGTTTAAGGTCATGCTCAGACTGATATACTGGTCGGATTGTCCATTGGGTTGGTTGGTTGGGGTAGAAACGCTCAGATCAACCGATTGAAGGTAATTGGTGCTTTGAGAGCATCCTACTCCGGCAAATCCTATTGAGATAAGGCACACGAGTGCCTTGATGGTTTTATTCATAAATTCCTCCTGAATTTAAGTTGGCGCGCAATCCATTACAGAAAGGTCGCTAGGGTTTAATAGATCTAGGTTAACAGATTATCTGACTATTTCAATATGTTTTTATTTTAAATGGAACTGGTTGAAATCGGCTGCTTTGAAAATTCCTTAAGCATTGAAAAGTGCCCGGAAATGGCCTGCCAGTGGTCGGATAGGACGTGGTACGGGTAACCGAATTCCTTTGCCGTTTTTTCAAGAATCGGAGCAATGGTACTGTAATGCTCGTGACAAATGTTGGGTAACATATGGTGTTCGACCTGGTAATTTAGCCCGCCCGCATACCAATTTAAAATGAAGTTTTTGGGTGCAAAATTGGTGGTCGTGGCCAGTTGGAGGTGGACCCAGTTTAAATCAATTTTCCCGGAATCTAGCTTCGGGATGGGAAAGCTACACTTAGGCATCACATGCGCGAGCTGGAAAATAATTGCGAGAGTAACACTCGTAATTGCATGAACAATGACAAAGCCAATCAAAAATTGAAGGGGAGAAAAAAAACAAAGGGGCGCAACCACGGTCAGCGCAAAATGAATGAGTTTCGAGGTCCAGAATTCAACGTGATCCAGCGGCTTCATTTTCGGGAGGCGTTGATCGTCGTTCATCTGCTTCGAGAAATAGCGGGCATAATCGCGAATAAACAACCACTCAAAGGTGGTGAGCGCGTAAGCCAGAGGAGCATAATAATGCTGATAGCGATGCTTCGGTGTCCAAGGTTGATGCGGAGAAAGTCGCAACGCTCCCCGAGTTTCGAGGTCATCATCCCAGCCCTCTACGTTTGGAAACTGGTGGTGCAAATAGTTATGCTTGTGGCGCCAAATAAAATGGCTGGGTCCAAGAAGGCTGCAGCTCAGCCACGCCCAAAATCGATTGACCGAGCGATTGCACGAAAGAGCACCGTGAATCGAGTCATGAAAAATGTTGAATCCTACGCCCGCGTTCGCAAAGCCCAAAGATACGCACGCGGCGATGAGTGCCACCGGATGGTGAAAATAAAATAGGCTGAAATAACTCAATGAAAACCAGCTTAGAATCACTGCTGTTTTGATGTAAGTAGGAGCGTTGGCCTTTTGAACAGAGACCGGAATTGCCTCGGCAATTCTTGCTTTCAGCACATTCATAAAATCAGTGTGGGGGGTGATGGTTAGTTTTGAAAAAGGGGTCCTGATTGATTGAAGTGGGGCGTTTTCGATCATTCCTTAACCCCGGTGCGTCCGTAATCCATTCGTTTTTCCATGTTGCTCTCCATAGTTTTAATTTATGGGTAATTCGTTTTATGGTTCTTTGGTTCGTCGACCGCGCACGTTTGAGCGCCCTCTCCCCCTGTAATCCCACTGTTAAGGTATCCTGCAGGACTAAAGAAGGTCAATTGAAAATCATTGGAAGGTGGGGCGGCCTCTGTTTTTGACGAATTTGACGCCATTGATCAACTTTTTGAATAATTTTATAAACATAATCAATTTAAAAAACAAGGAATTGGCAAGGACGCGGGCATAGGGAGTCTTGTAAATTAAATATATGTAATCATTTCAGCTCAAATTCATCAAACTGAAAAGAAGGGCAAAGGATTGCCCAAATCTATTCCCTTCAGGAAGAGAGGGTCAGCATGAAGTCAAACTGGGTTTTTTTATTGGTAGCTGGTTTATTGGTTTCAAGTTGTGTTGCGCCGAACGCGGGAAAGGGAACCGTTGGAGGTCTTCAATCTGGGGCTGGTTCGGGATCAGGCGCAGAGTCCAACTCGGGCACACCCACGGCCGGGAGCGCAACCGGAGGCGTTCCTACTCCTACGCCTTCGAGCCCGTCTGGCTCCGGTACTGCGCATTTGCCCCCGGGGCAGATTTTGGATTCCGCAGGCTTTCCAAGTTGTCTCAGCGCGGATGCGGATCATTACTGCTTGGCCCTTAAAGTGGTAGCCTTTCAGGATGATCAAGGTGTTCCCGTTTTGACGGAAGCGCAAGCGGTCTCGCTCGTCACGGGAATAAATCACGTTTGGAGTCAATGCAATTTGGGATTTCAACTGGAAGACTATCAAAGTGTAGATCCAGATTTCTATGATTTAAGTTACGATTCGGATTGGCAAAATGACGGTGACCAAATTCGATCTGTATTTCAAGATGCAAATAAGTTTGTGGTCATCGGAGTCGGGTCGTTGACCGGTTCTACGATTGCCGTGACTGAGATGCCTGGCGCAAGTGTATTTGGGACGTTAGTGGAAAAGTCATTCGTGACTAATCCACTTACGGTCGGGCATGAATTGGGTCATTATCAAGGTTTATATCACGTGAACGACACGACCAATTTACTGAACCCTTATATTGGATCCAACACCAGTAGTCTCACCGCCAGCCAGTGTGCAATCGCTAGAAGCACGGACCTCTCGGATTGGACCGCGATGAGGCGTCAGTAGAACCGAATTTAAAAGCCAATTAAAAGCCTCGTTCTTGCCATTTCTTTAGGAGTCCTTCGTCGCATTGGTGTTGCCAAAGAGTTTTATTCTCATACGGGCTATGGAGTCCGTTTTTCAAAATAGTGCGGTTTCGGAAAATCATTTTAAAAGCCTCTAACTTTTGGGAGGGTTTGGGGTGTTCCTCGTTCCAGTGACGACAAAGAAATCGCCCAAAGTTCATTCGATAAAACTCTTGAGGGTCGTCCAAAAGGGTTCCGTACACTTTTCTCCAGCGTTCGTCGCGGAAATGTTCATTGATGCGCGCCGGTTTTTCCCAAGTGAGAGGCGCGCCGCCATTGGCCAAATCAATGTCGCTCCCATCATTTAGTTTCGCCGGAAAAATAAACCAGCCTGTAGTTTCAGAAGGAGTCGTAAACATGTTCCAGCGCTGGTCAATTCCGAATGCGTTTGCTTGAATCGAATAAACCGAGGGCAGGGGGATTCGGTCAGGGGCAATGGTGTAAATGTTCCAGTAAAGTGCCTCCACCAAAACAAGTGTGGCTAAAGCGGCGTCTGACTTTGTTTTTCCATAAAGCGGCTGTGGCGTAGGGATGGAAAACTTTTCTAATTTTCTTTCAAGAAAATTTTCCAAAGATGCGAAGGGGGTTGCTTTGAAAAAGTTCCAAAACTGTTCTGGCAGAGTAGAGGTCCAGCCCGCGATGGCTATGAATTGAAAGTAAAAAACAGAGAGACTAAAGCCCATTCCTAAGTGAAAGCCGGCATAATCAACGAAGACGAGCAGACGCAATCCGTTTTTTTTCCAAGGAATAAAAATAAGCAAAGGAACAATCGATTCGAAGATCAACGTCAAGTTGTTCATCGTTTTCATCCACGGGTAGTGGCTCAATAACCACTCTCCAAAGGCAGTCGCGTTTAGCTCTGTGGATAGAGCAAAATAGACGCCTAAACCTTCGTTCCACACAGGACCCGTATGTTTTAGGTAAACAGAAAAAATGTAAACGGACGCGATTTGAAGATAGAGTCCCAAGACCGCTGGCGATTGAAAGATTTGAGTTAAAAGACGCCGGGGCCTAAGAATTGCATCGATAGAAAAACGCGCACCTAACGGCAAAAAAATACCATAAAGTAAAAGCATTCGGTATAAGACGTCGACGGAGTAACCGACCTGGGGCTGTCGTTCTTGGATGGATAAAGTGAATATCCAGCAGAGCAACGTGCTGAGTCTAGTTCGATAGCCGACCGCAAGAGTTACGGCGGAAGCGAATCCAATCGCCCAGAGGAGGACCTGAAACCAAAGTTGCCCGTTCATATGGTGGAACGCAAAAATGCGCCCCATTTCGATATTTTCCATGACCACGGTTCGCGGAAGGATTCCTTGGTCGGTATAAAAAGTGGCGAGGTCTGGCAAGTTATTCAGCAGCTCGAGCGCAGCCAGGGTACCGATGATGATTCTAAAGAGAGCAAGGGATCTGAGGTCTGCCGTGGCGATTGCATTCAAATAGCCAACGATTGCTTTTTTCATTCTCCCGTATTCTTATCATACAATTGTTTAAAATAAAATCCCCCTCCCGAAGGAGGGGGATTGGAGAGCCTTCGTAGAATGGTCCTTATAAGCTAATTCCAAGCGAAGGGAGTAAGGAGTCTCGTAAGCCGGTTGCGTCGGGCATTCCAAGGTTAGTCGCGGCTTTTACCATCAAGTCGTCGATCGCTTTTTGGTTGCCGTCCCGAGCCACTTTTCCAAGTGTGTCCGTGATTTCTTCAGCTGTAATATGAGCAACTCCGAGTGCCGCGTTAGCGATGGATTCACGATCATCCGCAGTCATGGAGTTTCCATTTTGGGTGAGCTGGGAAACTCGACTCGCCAGTTGGGCTAACTGCCGCGCTTTTTCGGTGTTCATTTGATATTGGGAAGCTAGGGCTTGTGCGGCTTGTTCCAATTGTTGGTTTGCGATTTGAGCTTGTTGCAAATCTACATCGTGCGTTTGTCCGCCTACGCTATTTGCATATCCTTGATTGCCCAGCACATTTGATTGGAAGTTTTGATCGCTAGCCGCGGCTGCACAAGAATCAAAGTCTGTACAAATCGCTCCATTTGAAAGTTGGAAGCTGTACCCTGAGTTGTTACCGCTATTGTTAACGCTATTGTTACCGCTATTGTTACCGCTATTGTTGCCGCTGCTGTTGCCGCTGCTGTTGCCGCTGCTGTTGCCGCTGCTGTTGCCGCTGCTGTTGCCGCTGCTGTTGCCAGTGGAGTTGCCAGTGGAGTTACCAGTGGAGTTGCCAGTGGAGTTGCCAGTGGAGTTACCAGTGGAGTTACCAGTGGAGTTACCAGTGGAGTTACCAGTGGAGTTACCAGTGGAGTTACCAGTGGAGTTACCAGTCGTATTACCAGTCGTATTACCAGTCGTATTGCCAGTCGTATTGCCAGTGGTGTTGCCAGTGGTGTTGCCAGTGGTGTTGCCAGTGGTGTTGCCAGTAGTGTTGCCAGTAGTGTTGCCAGTAGTGTTGCCAGT
>CAIMNF010000001.1 GCA_903842755.1 Oligoflexia bacterium | reverse complement strand
TTTTCCTGAAGATCTGGCTGATGGTTTCTGGCACCATTTTGCAGTGACTTATTCATCGGTTACTGATGCGATTAATGTTTACGTGGATGGGGCCTTGCTCAATTCGGCTAATGCAGGATCTTTAAGTCTACCGGCTTCAGGCTCAGTGATTAACTTGGGTGGCGGAGTGAGTGGTTGGCCGTCCTTTAGTGGAGATCTGGATGAAATTGGGATTTGGAACTCGATATTAGATGGTACGCAAGTGCTTGAGCTTTACCGTAGAGGTGTTTATCAAATTCAGTTTCAACTAGAAACGTGTTCAACTTCAGATTGCTCGACCGCTTCATGGTCTGGAACAGATGGCACACCCAATTTATTGAAGGCATTTTCTGAATTATTCAACACGGTATTTGTGAATTATAAAACTTATACGAGTAATGCCCCCCCTTACTTTAATTTGCAAGCGATGGCTGGAGCGCTTCCCGCATCAAATCCGTATTATCAAGTTCAAATGATCCCCTATTTTTATAGTAATAATCCGCTGGGTAATTTTAGTACGAAAGCGGCACCAACAGGACCTTATGGTAATCAAGGGGCATCTTTAAATGTTTCCGAACTCATGGTCACCCCAGCCTTAACTTTCAGCGGTTTTGCGACGGTAGTTTCCCCAGCATTAAACTTTAACTCGTCTAATTCCACAGCTGTCGCTTTAATGGGTTTCGGTGAAACCTTAAGCAGTAATGGGTGTAATCGGGGTGGAGTCACCTATAATTTATCGTGTGATGGGACGAATTGGTATTATTACACCGGGTCGGTTTGGGCGTCCGCTGCGACGACAAACATCGCGGATGCAGAAGCTACCGCAAATAATGCATCGACCATCAATGATCAGATTTCTACTTTTAATTGCGGAGGCGCGTGGACTACACCAGGAGCCTGCACGGGTACCACTTGCGCCCTTTATTGGCGCGCCTTTTTACACTCCGATGGGACCGCGCCGTGCGAACTTCAGAATATTGGAATTTTAACAGGGCCTGGAAATTAAACTTCCGCTATTTATTCCGAGAGTGTCGTCAAAAATCCACCACCCGTATGCAAGCAAAATCCCTCGCCTTCCCAAACTTCTATTGGTAAAATTAAATCCATGAAAAAACAATTCATTCCCTCGCTCGCCTTGATTCTTTTTGTTTCTTTAAACGGGTCTGCCGCAGAAATTTTTGTCGAGCCCGCGCGCGGCTCTGGCGTTCCGCAAAGTGATTTAGATTCCGCAACAGCCTTGGTTCAGTCGGCAGTGCCTCAAGTGAATGGCAATCAGGTGACTTCGGACCAGAGTAAGGCGGATTTTAGTTTAAGGCCCGATTTAGTGAAGCTGGGAAAGTCGTACGTATTAACGCTCAGTAAGGTAAGGGGCGGCGAGGTTCAAAACACAACACAACTTAAAGCACAGTCCATTGAAGAGTTAGACAAAGTTGCGTTGCGGGTTACCCAAGCAGTTATTGCCAACAAAAAAGCCTCGGACGATGCGCAAGTCGGCGAAATCACCAATCACGAAGCGCGCGAAGGAACCCAGCGCAAACCCGTCCGAAGCCTGCATTATTTAGCCCTGGGCGGTTCCCTGTTTGGAAATTTGAATTCTTCTAAATTGGGTTACAGTTTGGGCGTGGGTCACGGCTGGGATTCCAACCAAATGATCATTAAAGTCAATGGCGATTTATCCATCGCAGGTGACGCAGCCTTGATTGCCGCAACCTTAGGGCTCGATTACTTTTTAACCGCGCAAGATTTTGCCCCCTACATTGGCGGTAATTTTGGTGTCGGCGCCGCTAAATCCGAAGGCGGATTTTTTAGCTCTTCCATGATCGGTGGGTTTGTCTTAGCACCCGAGGCGGGCTTTCAAATCTTACGGACCTCGACCGTGAGTATGGACATTTGCTTTCGCGCCGAGTTTTTAATGAATTCAAACGAGTACGGACATCCGGCTGCGTATTCGCTTAAGGTTGGGCTTTATTTTTAGTCGCGGCTCAGAATCGTTTATTTTTTAGATTCTGAGGGATCGGGGAAGTGCATTTCTTGGGGGAGGGCGTTACTCGTTAGGCAAAAGCATAGGCAGTAAAGAAGATATCCAAAGTGTCGGCGTTGGAATTGGCATGGGCCGATTGCTAATGATTGTTGAAAAATACCAGAATAAGTTACTAGTTCCCGAAAAACCTTCGTTGCACGTCGTTATCCCAATAAGCAAAGAGCAAAAGGCTTTGGCTTTATTGCTAGCAGATAAATTACAAACAAACGCACTGTGCACTGATGTAATCTTAGAAGAAGCATCGGTCTCAAGCATGATGA